>DASQAW010000468.1:0-8649 GCA_035635495.1 Burkholderiales bacterium | reverse complement strand
GGACCTTGATCCAGTCCGACAGCACCCGCGTCCCTCCGGTGACCGCCGATCGGTCGCCGCCCGATTCCCGGATGACGGGCGCCGATTCCCCGGTGATGGCCGACTCGTCAACCGAGGCGACGCCCTCGACGATTTCGCCGTCCGCGGGGATCACCTCGCCCGTTTGTACCAGGTAGAAGTCCCCTGCCCGCAGGGTCGTGCCCGGGACGTTCTGCCACTCGGCGTCTCTCTTCGGCGCGCGCAGCTTCTTCGCCATCACCTCGCGTCGCGCGGCGCGCAGACTCGCCGCCTGCGCGCGGCTGCGGCCTTCGGCAATCGCCTCGGCGAAGTTGGCGAACAGTACCGTGAACCACAGCCACACCGAGACCGCGAAGATGTAGCTGCGGGGCGCTTCCGCCTTCCCGAAGAAGCTTTGGATGAACAGCCCCGCGGTGAGGATCGCGCCGACGTAGCAGACGAACATCACCGGGTTGCGCCACTGCGCCTGCGGCGAGAGGCGCTTGACCGATTCCCAGAGCGCCGGCGTGACGAACTGCGGCTCGAACATCGAGCGCATGCTTCCGGCCTGGGCTGCACGAAGGGCGGCGGTTTGCGTAGTCATTTGGAGATCCCCACCATTTGGAGGTGCTCGACCACCGGCCCGAGCGCCAGCGCCGGCACGAAGGTCAGCGCGCCCACCAGCAGCACGGTGCCGATGAGCAGCACGACGAAAAGCGGCGTGTGGGTCGGCAGCGTGCCGGGGCCCGCCGGGACGGTCTTCTTCGCCGCCACCGCGCCCGCCACGGCGAGCACCGCGATCAACAGCCAGTAGCGCGCGAGCAGCATCGCGATCCCGAGCGCAGTGTTGTAGAAGGGGGTGTTGGCCGAGAGGCCGGCGAACGCGCTGCCGTTGTTGTTACCGGCGGAGGAGAACGCGTAGAGGATTTCCGAAAAGCCGTGCGCGCCGGGGTTCGCCACGCCTGCCTTGCCCGCCTCGACCAGCACGCCGACCGCGGCGCCGATCAGCACCACCAGCGGCGGTAGCAGGATCGCGACCGAGGCCATCTTCATCTCGAAGGCCTCGAGCTTCTTGCCGAGGTACTCGGGCGTGCGCCCGATCATCAGGCCGGCGACGAACACGGCGACGAGGACGAACATGATCATGCCGTAGAGACCGGAGCCGACGCCGCCGAACACCACCTCGCCGAGCTGGATCAGCCACATCGGCGCGAGGCCGCCGAGCGGGGTGAAGGAGTCGTGCATCGAGTTCACCGAGCCATTCGACGCCGCGGTGGTGGCGGTCGCCCAGATCGCCGAGTTGACGATGCCCAGGCGCACTTCCTTGCCTTCCATGTTGCCGTCGGCGGACACGCCCGCCTTCGCCAGGATCGGGTTGCCCGACTGCTCGGCGCCCACGGTGACCGCGAGCAGCGCGACGGTGATGACGGTCATCGCGGCGAGCAGCGCCCAGCCCTGCCGCGGGTCGCGCACCATGCGGCCGAAGGTGATGCAGAGCGCCGCCGGGATCAGCAGGATGGCGAGCATCTCGAGGAAGTTCGCGAGCGGCGTCGGGTTCTCGTAGGGATGCGCCGAGTTGACGTTGAAGAAGCCGCCGCCGTTCGTGCCGAGCTGCTTGATCGCGATCTGCGAGGCGACCGGCCCGAGCGCCAGCGTCTGCTCCTGCGTGCTCTTTTTCTCAACCACCGGCTTGTCGTCCGGCCCTTTCTTCGTCTCTTCGTAGTCGACCTTCTCGACCATCTGCGCGGTGGCGTATGGCCCGAAAGTCTGCGGCATGCCCTGGCTCACGAGCACCAGCGCAAAGACGAACGACAAGGGCAGCAGCACATACACCGTCGTGCGGGTGAGGTCGACCCAGAAATTGCCGATGGTCGCCGTCGAGCGGCGGGCGAAGGCGCGCGCCAGCGCGACGAGCACGGCTATGCCGGTCGCGGCGGAAACGAAGTTCTGCACCGCGAGCGCCGCCATTTGGGTGAGGTAGCTCATGGTCGACTCGCCGCCGTAGCCCTGCCAGTTGGTATTGGTGGCGAAGCTCACCGCGGTGTTGAAGGACGAGTCGGGCGAGACCGCGCCTAGGGCGGCGGGGTTAAGCGGCAGCAGGTGCTGCAGGCGCTGGATCGCATAGACCGCGACCAGGCCCACCAGGTTGAAGACGAGACAGACGACCGCGTATTCGGTCCAGCGCATCTCCCGGGCGGGATCGACGCCGGAGGCCTTGTAGGTCAGGCGTTCGAGCCAGCCGAGCGGGCGGTGCAGGAAGGTGGGCTCGCCCTGGAAGACGCGCGCCATGAACTCGCCGAGCGGCTTGGCCGCCGCGAGCAGCACCACGAAGTACAGGCCGCACTGGATGAGGATGTTGGCGATCATGAGAAATCCTCCGGCCGGAAGAGCGCCCAGATGAGGTACACGGTGAGGCCGAGCGCCACGATGAGACCGATGAGATAGAGCGTGCTCATTTCTTTGCCTCCCTGAGCTGCTCGAAGAGATAGGCCATGCCGATGGTGGCGGCGAAGAAGGCGATGCTCAGCCCGAGAAAGACGAGATCCATCATGTGCGTACCTCCCTTGGTCATTTGCCCGAACGACGCCGCACGACGAGCGCGCCGAGCCCGAGCAAGCCGATGATGCCGAGGAGCAAGAGCAGAATCGATGTCACCCGGGCAATCTAGGATTGCAGGCGTAAACGTCCCGTAAGGAGCGGCATAAAAACGCCGTAAAAATTCCAGCTCGGCTACCTGCCGCGCATGGAGATGCGCTCGCGCTCGCGCGCCGGACAAATTGCGCAATTCCCGCTGTACGCGGTAGTGGAAGGGCAGTACGCAGAGAATGAAGAGCAGGGCGGCTTCGAGCGGTGTCATGAGCCGGCCCCTTGCTGCTGGCGCGATTGAGAGGAGAATAACCAAGCCATGAGCGAAGTCGCGCGACCGGCTCCGCAAGAGACGGACTTCTTCGGCGACTACAGCCCTGCCGTGACGGTCGCGGCAGCCGTGATCCTCGTGCTCGCGATTTCGGTGATCGACCGGCTCACCGGCTACGACCTGCAGGTCAGCATCCTCCAGCTGATTCCGATCGCGATGGTGACCTGGGCGGTCGGCCGCACTTGGGGCCTCGCGCTCTCCGGCGCGGCCATCGCGCTATGGATCACGATCTTCCGTGGCGCGCATCACTACAGCACCAGCCTGTACTTCTACTGGGACGCGGTCGTGCTGCTGGTGACCTTCGTCACGGTGGTGGTGCTGATCGCCAAGCTGCGCGATGTGCTGCGCGGGCACGAGCTTGCCATCTCGGTGCTGGAGAAGCTCGATGCGCCGGCTTACGTGCTCGATTTGCAGAACGAGGAAATACTCGTCGGCAACCGCGAGTTCCGTGCCGCCTTCGAGGGGCGCAGCGCCGGGGAGCTCGCGCGCCACCCCGCGCACGAGTCGCGCTTCAAGCTGGCCGACGGCCGGCCGGCGATGCTGCGAATACTGACGGTCTAGAAGAGGTGCACCGCGGTCGGGAAGAAGATCCCGATCACGCAGAAGGCGACGGCGATCACGCCCAGCGCACCGGCGATCCAGGCGAGCGCAGCGACCGCCGCAATGATCGAGGCCGACGCCAGCACGATGGCGATCTGCGCCGCCGCCGAAGCCGACTCGAAGTTGTGATAGGCGTCCATCATCTTGTCGCGCTTCTTTTCGGCCGCTTTCGCGCGCGCGGCGAGCTGCTCGCGGCCTTCGCCAGTCTCCGGCTCCGACTGGTAGCGCTGCGCCGTCTCCTTCCACTTCGCCACCTGCTTCTTCGCCGCCTCGTTCAGCTGCGCGGTTTCGAGCTCCTCCGCGGCGGTGCGCAGCACCGTCTGCCGGATGGTCTTCGCCTGGAAGAAGGCCCACAGGTTCGACGCTTCGATGTTCGAGGCCAGGGCGGCGGTCTGCGCGTTCTTGCCGAGCGTCTCCGAGAAGGCGAGGATCAGCGCGAGCACCGAGATCAGGAGCGCTACGCCCTTGTTGCCGCCGTGATCGCCGTGGCCGGCGCCGTGACCTGCTGACATAGATCCCCCTTTGGGTTTGCCGAAATTCTAGCTAGCCGCTGTCGACCTGGGCCGATTCGCGCGGCGGCGGGCGACCGCCGCCGAACTGCGCCCAGGCGACGCCGGCCATCGCGATCGCGGCGCCGGCGATCTTCATCAAGGTGAAATGTTCGCCGAGGGTGAGCCAGGCCACCACGCCCGCGATCGGCGGCGGCAGGTACATCAGCGGCGCCGAGCGCGCGATGCCGCGGACGTGATTCACCCACGCCCAGACCAGCCAGCCGCCGACGGAGGAGAGCACGATCGCCCAGAAGAGGCCCAGCCACACCATCGGCGTAAGCCGGCCGAAGTCGGCGACGAACATGCTCGGCAGCGAGAACAGTAGCATCGGCGGCGCGCCGAAGAGCAGCGTGTAGGCGAGCACGATGAGCGGCCCGTAGCGCTCGACCAGCGGGCGCGCGAGCACCGTGTAGAGCGAGAAGAACGCCGCCGCCACCAGGAGCATGAGGTCGCCGAGGCCCGCGTGCGCCACGCCGCGCGCGAACTTGTCCGACAGGAAGAGCGCGATGCCGGCCATCGCCACCAGCGTGCCCGCCACCTGGCTCGCGCGCAGCCGCTCCGCGCCGAGCAGCACGAGGATCGCGAGCGTGAAGAGCGGCCCGCTGGTGAGCACCAGCGCCGAGGAAAACGCGGTCGACAGGCTGATGCCCCAGAAGACGATGCCGACGTGCAGCGCATGCCCGATCAGCCCGCAGGCGATGAAGCGCGGCAGGTCCTCGCGCTTCGGCCAGGTGCGCCGGAGCTGGCGGCGGAAGACGAGCGCGAGCAGCAGGAACGCCAGCAGCGGCATGGTCAGAAAGCGGATAAACAGGAACGGACCGATGCCGAGCGTATCGAGCAGGTACTTGACGAACGCGAAGTTCACGCCCCACAGCACCATGGTGCAAAGCGCGGCGACCAGCGACCAGCGTTGGGCAGACATTTAAAAAGGGGTCAGAGCAATTTTTGGTTACACTCGGCGGCCAGGCAACTGTACCCTCTTTCGGCACCGTGAAATTCGAAACTCCGCTCGGCGCACGAGCCGCCGTCCAGGCGCTCGCCGCCTCCAAGATCCGCGAGCTCTACAACGAGGGCCTCGGCCGCAAGGACGTGCTCGGCTTCTGGGTCGGCGAGCCCGACGAGCCGACGCCGGAGTTCATCCGCAAGGCGGCGACCGAGTCGATCGCCGCGGGCGAGCTCTTCTATACGCACAACCTCGGCATCCCCGAGCTGCGCGAGGCGCTCGCGGCGTACGTCTCGCGCCTGCACCGCAACACCGATCCGGGGCAGGTCGCGGTGACGAGCGCGGGCGTCAACGCGCTGATGCTCGCCTCCCAGCTCCTGGTCGATCCCGGCGACCACGTGGTGGAGGTCGTGCCGCTGTGGCCCAACCTGCAGGAGATCCCGAAGATCCTCGGCGCGCGCGTCACGACGGTGGCGCTTGATTTCGCCACCGATGGCTGGACGCTCGACCTCGACCGGTTATTGCAGGCGCTAAAACCCGGGACACGGGTGCTCTACCTCAACTCGCCCAACAACCCGACCGGCTGGACCATCTCGCGGGAGGAGCAGAACACCATCCTCGAGCACTGCCGCCGCCACGGCATCTGGATCTTCGCCGACGACGCGTACGAGCGCCTTTACTTTGGCGCGGGCGGCGTGGCGCCATCGTTCCTCGACGCGATGCAGGACGACGACCGCGTCATCAGCACCAACACGTTCTCCAAGTCGTGGCTGATGACGGGCTGGCGCCTGGGCTGGCTGGTCGTGCCGCCGAGCGTCGCTTTCGACCTCGGGAAACTCATCGAGTACAACACCTCGTGCACCCCGGTCTTCGTGCAGCGCGCGGGCATCGCGGCGGTGACCCAGGGCGAGCCGGTCATCGAGCGCACGCGCGAACGCTTCCGCCGCGCCCGGGATTTTCTGGTCGCTGAGTTGCGCGAGCTGCCCAAGGTGCAGGTCGCGGTCCCCGACGGCACGATGTACGTCTTCCTCCGCGTGGACGGCATGAGCGACAGCCTCGCCTTCTGCAAGCGCCTCGTGCGCGAGCACGGGCTGGGCCTTGCCCCCGGCGCCGCCTTCGGTCCGGAAGGCGAGGGCTATCTGCGCTGGTGCTTCGCCGCCGAGAACGACAAGCTCGCCGACGGCATTGCGCGCCTTCGCCGCGCGCTCACCTAGGCCGGCGCAAGCTGCAGATGCCGCGCGAGCGGCAGCGTCGAGCGCACCCCGATCAGGTCGAAGTGCGCGGCCAGCCATGCGCTCGCCTGCTCGCGGCCCTCGGTGAACAGGAGGTCCAGCAGCCGCGCATCGGTCTTCAGCCGGCTCGCGACGTCCATGCTCGCGACCAACGCGGTCGGACCGATGGCATGCAGGTTCAGCCGCCGCAGGCGGCGCTCCAGGCGGCCCAAGGCGAACGCGCGGCGCTCGGCTTCGCGCTTGGCGAGCGCGATGCCCTGGATCTCGCTGTGCAGCGTCGAGCTGAAGCTGATCTCGTTGAAGCGACTCGAGATGTCCTCCACCGTGCGCGGGATGCCGGCGCGGCTCTCGGGCTGCAGGCGCACGATGAGGATGTCGCTCGCCTCGCACTGGTAGACGAGCGGGCGTAGCGGTGGATTGGCGGTGAGACCGCCGTCCCAGTACGCGGAGTCGCCGATCGCCACTGCCTGGTTGAGCGAGGGCAGGCAGGTGGAGGCGAGCAGCGCCTCCAGCGTGATCTCCCGGGTGCCGAAGATCCGCGCCATCCCCGAGAAGACGTCGGTCGCGGAGATGAACAGCCGCACCGGCGAGGCGGCCCGCAGCGAGTCGAAGTCGATCTGGCGCGAGAGGAGCTCGCGCAGCGGATTGAGGTTGAAGGGATTGAGCTGGTAGGGCGCGAGGAAGCGCATGAGCGTGAGCAGCGTCTCCGCCGGCACGCTCGGCATGGCGGTGGCCACGCTTTGCCAGAATTCGCGCAGCGCCGCGCGCGCTCCCGCCCGGCCGCCCTGGGCGAGGCCGTGGGCGACCAGCGCGGCATTGATGGCGCCGGCACTGGCACCGCTCACGCCGTCGAGGACGATGCGCTCGTCCTCGAGCAGCCGGTCGAGCACGCCCCAGGTGAAGGCGCCGTGCGAGCCGCCGCCTTGCAGCGCCAGCGACATCGGCTTGATTTTGTTCTTGGATTCGATGCGCCAGCATGGCCCTCGCCGCGCGGCGGCTCAAATGGGAAATCCTCAAGCGTGTGTTGAGCAGAAGTAATGCGACGCGCATTAGATAGGGGAATATTCACCGCCGGCGCTGTGCGCCACGCCGTATCTCTTCGTCCATGTACGGATCAAGATTCCTGCCACGCCGGGTGCCGTGCCCGGCGCGTAAAAGGAGAGATCCATGTCATATCAATTCGCCGCCGCCGTTTTCGCCAGCCTGCTTTGCCTCGCCGCGTGCTCCAAGGAAGGAGGCGAAGCGTCATTCGTCTCCGAAGCCCACGCCGCCTCGTTCAACCAGAAGGACTACGGTTGGCAGACCACGCCCGACTTCCCCACCAAGCCACAGGACGTCCACGAATACCACTGACGTCACGCTCGTTTCGAGTGCATGCGGTCGACTCGCCTGCCGGGTCTGATCGACGTCCCGGCTCGCTGAGAGCGGATCGCATGCCACTTAGGCCGCGCCGCGTTTCCCTATGAAGTAACGCGGCGCCGGCGTTTTCCTCCGCGCAAGCCCGAGCGCTGCTCCACGATCGAGCCTCGCTTTAGTGCGGTGCACCCGTGCTGTGCGCTCGCCGATTTCACGTCGGGCTGGAATCTCTCGTCGGAACAAGCGCTTGTCGATTTTTCGCGCTTGGCATGGTCGTTGCGATGACCAAGCGACGTCCTTTCAACTCTGGGGAGAGCTAATGAAACGTCGTTCCTTAGTGAAGGCGCTTGCCGCTTCGATAACTGCGGCCGCATCGATCGCGGCCGTCGGCATGTCGCCGGCGTTCGCGCAGCAGAAGACGATCAAGGTGGGCGTGCTCCACTCGCTGTCGGGCACGATGGCGATCAGCGAGACGGTGCTCAAGGACACCGTCCTCATGGCGGTCGACGAGATCAACGCCCAAGGCGGCGTGATGGGAATGAAGGTCGAGCCGGTGGTGGTCGACCCGGCGTCGAACTGGCCGCTGTTCGCCGAGAAGGCGCGCCAGCTCCTCACGCAGGACAAGGTGGCCGCGGTGTTCGGCTGCTGGACCTCGGTGTCGCGGAAGTCGGTGCTGCCGGTGTTCGAGGAGTTGAACGGGCTGCTGTTCTACCCCGTGCAATACGAGGGAGAGGAAATCTCCAAGAACGTGTTCTACACCGGCGCCGCGCCCAACCAGCAGGCGATCCCGGCGGTCGAATACCTGATGTCCAAGGACGGCGGCGCGGCGAAGCGCTGGTTCCTGCTGGGCACCGACTACGTGTATCCGCGCACCACCAACAAGATCCTGCGCGCCTTCCTCAAGTCCAAGGGCGTCGCCGACAAGGACATCGAGGAGATCTACACGCCGTTCGGCCACAGCGACTACCAGACCATCGTCGCCAACATCAAGAAGTTCTCCGCCGGCGGCAAGACCGCGGTGGTCTCGACCATCAACGGCGACTCCAACGTGCC
>DASQAW010000467.1:0-30455 GCA_035635495.1 Burkholderiales bacterium | reverse complement strand
CCGGTCGCGTGCGCAAGCCCGGAGTGCATTTGGCGCCCGCGGGGATAACGCTGCGCGAGCTGGTGGACGAATTCTGCGGCGGCATGCTGCCGGGCCATGAGCTCTACGCCTACCTGCCTGGCGGCGCCTCCGGCGGCATCCTGCCGGCCTCGAAGACGGACATTCCGCTCGACTTCGATACGCTGCAGCCGCACGGCTGCTTCATCGGCTCGGCAGCCGTGGTGATCCTCTCCGACAAGGACAAGGCAGCGGCCGCGGCGCTGAATCTGATGAAGTTCTTCCACGACGAGTCCTGCGGCAAGTGCACGCCCTGCCGCGTGGGCACGGCCAAGGCCGTGACGCTGATGCGGGAGAAATCCTGGAACCAGCCGCTCCTGCAGGAACTCTCACAGGCAATGATGGACGCGTCGATCTGCGGCCTGGGACAGGCGGCGCCCAACCCGGCGCTCACCGTAATGCGATACTTCCCGCACGAGGTTGGGTAAATGGAACGCGTCAAAGACAGCCAGCTCGCGATGATGCCGATCGAGTTCAAGCTGAACGGCGAGACGGTCGTCGGGCGGCCCGACGAGCCGATCATCCGCACGGCGAAGAAGCACGGCGTCAACATTCCGCACCTGTGCCACGGCGGCAACCAGCGCTCGGACGGCAACTGCCGCGCCTGCGTCGTCGAGATCAAGGGCGAGCGCACCCTTGCGCCTTCGTGCTGCCGCTTCCCAACGGCCGGGATGGAGGTCACCACCAATTCGCCGCGCGCGCTCGCCTCGCAGAAGATGGTGTTCGAGCTCTTGCTCTCGGACATGCCGGAGCAGGAGTACACGCTCGACAACAAGCTGCGCAAGTGGGCCCAGCGCCTCGGCGTCGGCACGCCGAGGTTTGCGAGACGCGAGCAGCCGAAGGCTGACATCTCGCACCCGGCGATCGCGGTCAACCTGGACGCCTGCATCCAGTGCACGCGCTGCGTGCGCGCCTGCCGCGAGGTGCAGGTCAACGACGTCATCGGCTACGCGGGCCGCGGCGACCATTCGAAGATCGTGTTCGACTTCGACGATCCGATGGGCGAGTCGACCTGCGTCGCCTGCGGCGAGTGCGTGCAGGCCTGCCCGACCGGCGCGCTGATGCCGGCGAGGGGCGTGGGCCTGAAGCCCATCGAGAAGAAGGTGGACAGCGTGTGCCCGTTCTGCGGCGTCGGCTGCCTGCTCACCTACCACGTCGCCGAGCAGAAGATACAGTTCGTCACCGGTAAGGACGGCCCGTCGAACCACCATCGCCTGTGCGTGAAGGGCCGCTACGGCTTCGACTACGCACACCATCCGCACCGGCTGACCAAGCCCCTGATCCGCAAGCCCGGCGTGCCCAAGTCGGCCGATTTTGTGGTCGATCCGGGCAACTGGTCCGAAGTGTTCCGCGAGGCGACCTGGGACGAGGCGCTCGAGCTCGCCGCGAGCGGGCTGGCGAAGATCCGCGAGCAGGATCGCTACGCGCTGGCGGGCTTTGGCTCCGCCAAAGGCAGCAATGAAGAGGCGTACCTCTTCCAGAAGCTGGTGCGCACCGGCTTCGGCACCAACAACGTCGACCATTGCACGCGCCTGTGCCACGCCTCGTCCGTCGCCGCCCTGCTCGAGGGCATCGGCTCCGGCGCGGTGTCGAACCAGGTCAACGACGTCGAGAACGCGGAAGTGATCTTCCTCATCGGCGCGAACCCGACCTCGAACCACCCGGTCGCGGCCACCTGGATGAAGAACGCCGCCAAGCGCGGCGTGAAGCTGATCTACGCCGACCCGCGCCGCAGCGAGCTGTCGCGCCACGCCTGGCGCATGCTGCAGTTCACGCCGGACACCGATGTCGCGCTCTTGAACGCGATGATCTACACGATCATCGACGAGGGCCTGGTCAACGCCGACTTCGTGCGCGAGCGCACCAGTGGCTTTGAAGCCCTAAAAGAGAACGCCAAGAACTTTGCGCCGGAGAAGATGGCGCCGATCTGCGGCATCCCGGCGGCAACGATCCGCGAGGTGGCGCGCGCCTTCGCCACCTCCAAGGGCTCGATGATCCTCTGGGGCATGGGGATCTCGCAGCATATCCACGGCACCGACAACGCGCGCTGCCTGATCGCGCTCACCCTGATGACCGGCCAGGTCGGCCGTCCCGGCACGGGCCTGCATCCCCTGCGCGGCCAGAACAACGTGCAGGGAGCGTCCGACTCGGGGCTGATCCCGATGATGTATCCGGACTACCAACGGGTGGCGACCGCGGAAGCGCAGAAGCGCTTCGAGGCGCTGTGGGGAACGACGCTCGATCCGAAGCCCGGCCTCACCGTGGTCGAGATCATGAATGCCGCCTACGACGGGAAGATCCGCGGCATGTACATCATGGGCGAGAACCCGGCGATGTCGGACCCCGACCTCGCGCACGCGCGCGCGGCAATGGCGAAGCTCGAGCACCTCGTCGTGCAGGATATTTTCCTGACGGAAACCGCTTACCTGGCGGACGTCGTGCTGCCCGCCACGGCGTGGCCGGAGAAGGACGGCACGGTGACGAATACCGATCGCATGGTGCAGCTCGGACGCCGCGCGTTGAAGGCGCCGGGCGACGCGCGCGAGGATCTCTGGATCATCGTCGAGCTCGCCAAGCGCCTGGGGCTGCCGTGGAGCTACGGTCGGCCGAAGGATGTCTGGGACGAGATGCGGCAGTGCATGGACTCGATCCGCGGCATCACCTGGGAGCGGCTGGAGCGCGATTCGTCGGTCACCTATCCGTGCGAGAACGAAGGCGATCCGGGCGAGCCGGTCGTGTTCCAGACGCACTTCCCCACCGCCACCGGGCGCGGCAAGTTCGTGCCGGCGGACCTGATACCGGCGGCCGAGCGGCCCGACGAGGCGTATCCGATGGTGCTCATCACCGGTCGCCAGCTCGAGCACTGGCATACCGGCGCGATGACGCGACGCTCGGGCGCGCTCGACGCGATCGAGCCGGAGCCCGTGGCGTCGCTGCACCCGCTCGACCTCGACGAGATCGGCGCGCGGCCGGGCGAAATCGTGACCGTTGCCTCGCGCCGCGGGGAGATATCTCTATACGCCCGCGCGGACGCGGGGACGCCGCGCGGCGCGGTGTTCATTCCCTTCTGCTTCTACGAGGCGGCTGCCAACCTGCTCACGAACCCGGTGCTGGATCCGTTTGGCAAGATCCCTGAATTCAAGTATTGCGCGGTGCGGGTGAAGCCGGGCGGCAAGCGCCCGGGCGACCCGGGCTACGGCAAAGGGCGTACACTAGAAGAACTGTACGGCTAGCGCAGTTTTCAGGGGTTTCGCGGGGGGGAGAAATGCCGATCATCGCTATCACGCGCGAGATGGGCTCGCTTGGCAAGGACGTGGCCCGGGGCCTGGGCGAGGAGCTCGGCCTGCCGGTGATCTACCACGAGGTGATCGACCACCTGGCCGACCGCATGCGCGTGCGCAAGAGCCACGTCATCCGCCTGCTCGACGGCAGCGCGGGACTGCTCGAGCGCCTCACTGCGGACAAGACGAGCCTGTCCATCTTTACCGCCGACGAGATCTTCAACGTCGCCGCCAAGGGCGGCGCGATCATCCGCGGCTGGGGCGCGACGCACCTCTTGCGCGAGATCCCGCACGTCGTCTGCGTGCGGGTGTGCGCGCCTTTCGAGCTGCGCAAACAGCGCATGATGGAGCGCCTGAATTCGAGCGACGAGCAGCTGGTCGCGGAGGAGATCCGCGTCAACGACGAGGCGCATACCGCGATCATGCGGCGGCACTTCGCCGTGCAGTGGACCGAGTCCGAGCACTACGACCTGGCGCTCAACACCAAGCGCGTGTCGGTCGAGGAATGCGTCGCCGAGGTGCTGTCGCTGGCGAGCGGCCCGCAGTTCGTCGAGACCGAGGCCTCGCGCCAGAAGCTCGACGATCTCGCGCTCGCCGCCCGCGTGCGCGCCGCGCTGCGCCGCGCGCCGGAGACGCGCGAGGCGCGCGTGCAGGTGAGCTCCGACATCGGGCGCATCACTCTGTCGGGCGCCTCCAACACCGACGAGATGCTCGCGTTCGTCGAGGTCGCTTCAGCGGTGCCCGGCGTGCGCGATGTCGCGTACCGCACGCACCCCGGCGAAGAAATCCGGCCCCGCTTCCACTAGTAGTTGAACTTGTCCTTGCCGATCACCGTCAGCTCGACGAAGGAGCTGCCGTTGTGGTTGGCCGGGGAGAAGCTCACGAGGTAGCCGCCGGCGTCGAAGTTCCGCAGGCCGTCCAGCTCCCGCATGAAGGCTTCGCGGCTGGGGTGCGCGCCCGCGCGCCGCAGCGCTTCGACCGCGACCTTCGCGCCGATGAAGGATTCGAGCGAGGTGAAGGAATACTCCTTCTTGCCGGTCTGCTTCTCGATCGCCTCCTGGTACTCCTTCACCACCTGCAGCGAGCGCTTGGTGGGCGGCGGCACCACCGTGGCGACGATCACGCCGGCGCCTTGCGCGCCGAGCTCCTTGGCCAGCGGGTTCGCGCCGGGGAAGGAATTGCTGGCCATCTGCGCGTCGACGCCCGAGCGGCGCGCGAGCTTGATGAAGTCGGAGCTCGCCTTGTAGAGCGTGGTGAGGATGACGACGTCGGGCGTGCCCTTGGCGATCTCCTTCACCCCGGCGGCGATGTCGGGGTTGGCGCGCTCCTTCAACGCGGCGATCGACACCGCCTGCAGGTTGCGCTTCTTCAGCGCGCGGTCGACGGCGGCGAAGTTCTCGCGGCCGACGACGTCGTCGTAGTAGACGATCGAGAAGCGCTTCACGCCGAGCGGCACGAAGTGCTCGACGATCTTCTCGAGCTCGTCGGCGTAGCTCGCGCGCAGGTTGTACACGTAGCGGTTGAACACGCGCATCGGGTCGGCGCCGGTGAACGGGGCGAGGAACGGCACCTGGTGCTTGTCGACCAGCGGCAGCGCCGGCCGCGACAGCGTGGCGCTGGCGTAGCCGAACAGCGCGAACACGCGCTCTTCCTGGATCAGCCTCGCCGTATTGGCTTCCGCGCGCGGCACCTGGTTCGCGTCGTCCAGGCTGACGAGCTCCAGCTTGCGTCCGTGCAAGCCGCCGGCCTCGTTCACCTTGCGGAAGTAGGCGAGGGCGCCGTTGCGGATGTCGTTGCCGAGCTCGGCGTTGCTGCCCGTGAGCGGGGCCGACTGGCCGAAGAGGACGGTGCGTGCGCTGACGCCCGGCGCCTGGGCGTACGCCGCGAGTGCCATCGCGACGCACGCGATGGCTGCGGTCCATTTGAGCTTGTGGTGCATCGAAGCCCCCCCCGTTTTTCCGCCGATTGTACCGGCTTGACCTGAGTCAAGGCTGGCGCGTGCGGGCATCTTCCACAATCCGGGCTTCATTTCGCCGGAGTCCAGCATGCCGTCCGTCCCGTCCGACATCGAAATCGCACAGGCTGCGAAGCTGCACCGCATTTCGGCGGTCGCGCGCGAGAAGCTCGGCATCGCCGAGGAGCATCTCGAGCCCTACGGGCACTACAAGGCCAAGGTCTCGCTCAAGTACCTGGACAGCCTGAAGGGCAAGAAGGACGGCAGGCTGGTCCTGGTGACGGCCATGACGCCGACGCCGGCGGGCGAGGGCAAGACCACCACGACGGTGGGCCTCGGCGACGCGCTCAACCACATCGGCAAGAAGGCGGTGATCTGCCTGCGCGAGCCCTCGCTCGGGCCGGTGTTCGGCATGAAGGGCGGCGCCGCCGGCGGCGGCTACGCGCAGGTGGTGCCGATGGAGGACATCAACCTGCATTTCACCGGCGACTTCGGCGCCATCCAGCTCGCGAACAACCTGCTCGCGGCGCTGCTCGACAACCACATCCACCACGGCAACGAGCTCGGCATCGACGTGCGCCGCATCCAGTGGAAGCGCGTGCTCGACATGAACGACCGCGCGCTGCGCGACATCGTGGTGTCGCTCGGCGGCCCGGGCAACGGCTATCCGCGCCAGGACGGCTTCGACATCGTCGTCGCTTCGGAGGTGATGGCGATCTTCTGCCTCGCCACCTCGCTCGAGGACCTGAAGAAGCGCCTGGGCAGCATCGTCGTCGGCTACACGCGCGAGCAGAAGCCGGTGACCGCCAAGGACCTGCAGGCGCACGGCGCGATGACCGTGCTGCTGAAGGATGCGCTGGCGCCCAACCTCGTGCAGACGCTGGAGAACAACCCGGCATTCATCCACGGCGGCCCGTTCGCCAACATCGCGCACGGCTGCAACTCGGTCATCGCCACGCAGAGCGCGCTCAAGCTCGCCGACTACGTGGTGACCGAAGCGGGCTTCGGCGCCGATCTCGGCGCGGAAAAATTCCTGGACATCAAATGCCGCAAGAGCGGGCTGCGGCCCAACGCCGCGGTGATCGTCGCCACCATCCGCGCGCTCAAGTACCACGGCGGCGTGGACGTGAAGGAAGTGAACAAGGAGAACCTCGCCGCGCTGGAGAAGGGGCTGGTGAACCTCGAGCGGCACATCGACAACGTGGCCAAGGTCTACGGCATTCCCTGCGTCGTGTCCTTCAACCGCTTCACCTTCGACACGCCGGCCGAGATCGACCTGGTCAAGTCGCGCGTCGGCAAGCTCGGCGCGCCGTTCGTGATGGCGACGCACTGGGCCGACGGCGGCAAGGGCGCCGCGGAGCTGGCGCGCCTGGTGGTCGAGCTGTGCGAGAAGCCCTCCAAGCCGGCTTTCGTCTACGAGGACGCCGATCCCCTGTGGGAGAAGATCTCCAAGATCGCGAAAAAGGTCTACCGCGCCTCCGAAGTGACCGCGGACTCGAAGGTGCGCGGGCAGATCAAGAAGCTGCAGGAGGAAGGCTACGGCCACTACCCGGTGTGCGTGGCGAAGACGCAGTACTCCTTCTCGACCGACGCGCAGCTGCGCGCGGCGCCGAGCGGACACGTGCTCAATATCCGGGAAGTACGACTCGCTGCCGGCGCCGAGTTCGTGGTGATGATCTGCGGCGACATCATGACGATGCCGGGGCTGCCCAAGGTGCCTTCCGCGAACAAGATCGATCTGGTGGACGGTAGAGTCGTCGGGTTGTTCTAGAATCCGCCGATGCTCGAGGAACTCGCCAGCCAGGCCTTCTGGATCGGCCTCGCCAAGATCATCGGCGTCAACATCATCCTCTCGGGCGACAACGCGGTGGTGATCGCGCTCGCCGCGCGCTCGCTGCCGGCCAAGCAGCAGAAGCAGGCCGTGTTCTGGGGCGCGGGCGCGGCCGTGATCATGCGGATCATCCTGACGATCTTCGCGGTCGCGCTGCTCACGCTGCCGTGGCTCAAGATCATCGGCTCGCTGCTGCTCTTCTGGATCGGCGTGAAGCTGCTGATCCCGGAGGAGGGCGACGACGAGATCCGGGCGAGCGACCAGCTGCTGTCGGCGATCAAGACGATCCTGATCGCCGACCTGGTGATGAGCCTCGACAACGTCATCGCGGTGGCCGCGGCGGCCGGCGGCAGCTACGTGCTGCTGATCCTCGGCCTGGCCATCTCGATTCCGCTCGTCGTCTTCGGCGCGACGCTCCTGATCAAGCTGATGGAGCGCTTCCCGGTGATCATCACCATCGGCGCTGGGCTGATCGGCTGGGTGGCGGGCGAGATGCTGGTCGCGGACGGCGCGCTCGCCTCCTGGTTCACCGGCATGGGTGTGGAGTACCGCGGCGAGAATCCTTACGTCGCCGGCTGGAGCCTCGAGGTGATCGCGGGACTCATCGGCGTGGTGATCGTCGTGGCACTCGGCAAATGGTTCGCCGCCCGGCAAGCCGAGCCGCGTCCCGAGGCGCCGGCCGATGCGCCGAAGTGAATTCAAGGGAGATTTCGCGAAGGGCCCGCAAGAGGGCTCGCGCACACCGCAGCAGATGACCGAAGGAGGAGACCAATGAACCGCAAGCTTTCCTACGCGTGTATCGCATTTGCTGCGCTCGGCACGACCGCGCCGCTCGGCGCACAGGCCTGGGAACCCACCAAGACCGTGGAGTTCATCGTGCCGGCCGGCACCGGCGGCGGCGCCGACCAGATGGCGCGCGCCGTCCAGGGCATTGTCGCCAAGCACAACCTGATGAAGCAGTCGATGGTGGTGATCAACAAGGCGGGCGGCGCGGGCGCCGAGGGCTTCCTCGACGTGAAGAACGCGAAGGGCGACCCTCACAAGATCGTCATCACGCTGTCCAACCTCTTCACCACGCCGCTCGCCACCGGCGTGCCGTTCAGCTGGAAGGACCTGACGCCGGTCAAGATGATGGCGCTCGACGAGTTCGTCCTCTGGGTCAACGCCGAGACGCCTTACAAGACGTCGAAAGAATACATCGAGGCGGCGAAGAAAGCGGGCCCGGGCAAGATGAAGATGGCCGGTACCGGCTCGCGCCAGGAGGACCAGATCATCACCGTGTCGATCGAGCAGAAGACCGGCGCCAAATTCACCTACATCCCGTTCAAGGGCGGCGGCGACGTCGCGGTGCAGCTCGTCGGCAAGCACGCCGACTCGACCGTCAACAACCCGATCGAGGCGGTGGCGCACTGGCGCGGCGGCAAGCTGCGGCCGCTCTGCGTCTTCGATCAGAAGCCGATGCCCTACAAGGGGAAGGTTACCGAGACGATGTCGTGGGGCGACATTCCGACCTGCAAGTCGCAGGGCCTCGATGTCGATTACCTGATGCTGCGCGGCATCTTCATGCCCGGCGGCGTGAGCCCCGACCAGGTGGCGTACTACGTCGGCGTGCTGAAGAAGGTGCAGGAGACCCCCGAGTGGAAGAGCCTCATGGAGCAGGGCGCGTTCAACACCACCTCGCTCGAGGGCAAGCAGTACGCCGACTGGGTGGCTAAAGAAGAGCAGCGGCACATCGCGCTCATGAAGGCCGCGGGCTTCATCTCTGGCCAGAAGTAATCCCCGCCAGAAGAGCGCCGAGATCGTCGTCGCGGCGCTCTTCTTCCTCGCCGGTGCGATCGTCGTCTTCGACAGCGTGCGCCTGGGCGCGCGCTGGGCCGAGGACGGCCCGCAGGCAGGCTATTTCCCCTTCTACATCGGGCTGCTGGTCTGCATCTCGGCCGCCCTGAACTTGGTGATGGCGCTCGTCAACCGCGAGGATGCGGAGCGCGACTTCGTCGAGCTCGACAAGCTGAAGCTGGTGCTGGCCGTGCTGATCCCGACGGCGATCTACGTCGCCGTGATCAGCTGGACCGGCATCTACGTCGCCTCGACGCTGTTCATCGCCTTTTTCATGCGCTGGCTCGGCAAGTACCCGTGGTGGAAGGTCGCCGCGGTGAGCATCGGCACGATGGTGGCTTTCTTCCTCATCTTCGAATCCTGGTTCAAGGTGCCGCTGCCCAAGGGGCCGCTTGAAAATCTCCTAGGCGTGGGCTGATGGACGAGATTCAGGCGCTGGCGCACGGCTTCGTCGTCGCGCTGTCCTTCAAGAACGTCGCGCTGATGCTGGTCGGCATCATCCTCGGCGTGATCATCGGCGTCCTGCCGGGCCTCGGCGGGGCGAACGGCGTCGCCATCCTGCTGCCGCTCACCTTCTCGATGGCGCAGAGCCCCGGCGGCACGACCTCGGCGATCATCCTGCTTTCCTGCATCTACTGGGGCGCGCTTTTCGGCGGCGCCATCACCTCGATCCTGTTCAACATTCCGGGCGAGCCCTGGTCGGTCGCCACCACCTTCGACGGCTATCCGCTCGCGCAGCACGGACGCGCCGGCAATGCGCTGACGGCAGCGTTCACCTCCTCGTTCGTCGGCGCGCTGATCGCGGTCATCGTCATCACCTTCCTCTCGCCGGTGGTGGCCAGGTTCGCGCTGGAGTTCGGCCCGCCCGAGTTCTTCGCCGTGTACCTGCTCACCTTCTGCGCCTTCGTCGGCATGTCGAAGGAACCGCCGTTCAAGACGATCGCCTCGATGATGCTCGGCTTCGCGCTCGCGGCCGTCGGCACCGATCCGGTGACCGGCGCGCTGCGGCTCACCTTCGGCACCGAGAAGCTGCTGAACGGTTTCGACTTCCTGGTGGCGGTGATCGGCCTCTTCGGCATCGGCGAGATCCTGCTCACGCTCGAGGAAGGCCTCGCCTTCAAGGGCGCGTCCGCCAAGATCAACATGCGGGTCGTGCTCGACACGTGGAAGGAGCTGCCGCGCTACTGGATGACGTCGCTGCGCTCCGCCGCGGTCGGCTGCTTCATGGGCATCGTGCCGGGCGGCGCGACGCCGGCGTCGTTCATGAGCTACGGCGTGGCGCGGCGTTTCTCGCCGAACGGCGAGAAGTTCGGCACCGGCCAGATCGAGGGCGTGGTGGCGCCCGAGACCGCGGCGCACGCCGCCGGCACCTCGGCGCTGCTGCCCATGCTGACCCTCGGCGTGCCCGGCTCGCCCACGGCCGCGGTGCTGCTCGGCGGCCTGCTCATCTGGGGCCTGCAGCCCGGCCCGCTGCTGTTCGTCGAACAGAAGGACTTCGTCTGGGGGCTGATCGCGAGCATGTACCTCGGCAACATCGCCGGGCTGATCGTCGTGCTGACCTGTGTGCCGCTGTTCGCGGCGATCCTGCGCATCCCGTTCTCGGTGATCGCGCCGGTGATCATCGTGATCTGCGCCATCGGCTCCTACACCGTGCACAACTCGATCTTCGATGTCTGGATGATGGTGGTGTTCGGCGTCGCCGGATATGCCTTCAAGAAGCTGAGTTACCCGCTCGCCCCGCTGGTGCTCGCCATCGTGTTGGGCGACCGCGCCGAGGCTTCGTTCAGGCAGGCGATGCTCGTGTCGCAGGGCGAGATGAGCGTCTTCTTCTCCAACGGTCTGGTCGGCACGATGACCGGGCTTGCCCTGGCGCTGCTCGCCTGGCCCCTCGTTTCCTGGGCGCTCGCGAAGCTGCGGTCCTAGCCTCAGCGCTTCTGCTTGAGGCGCGAGAGCGTCTCGGGCGTGAGATTCAAGTAGGCTGCCAGCTCTTTCTTCGGTATCCGGCCGGCGAGCTCCGGGTGCTTGCGCTGAAAGCGCGCCAGCCGCCCGGGCGCGTCCAGCAGGTGCAGCGTGATCGTGTGCGCCATGACCTCCGACATGAGCTTCATCACCTCGTACTCGAAGCGGTGCTTGAGCTCGGGATGGCGCTCGAGGAACTCCGCCCACAGCGCCAGCGGCATCTCCGCGGTGCGCACCTTCGTGACCGCGACGATCGAGTACGGCAGCGGTGTGCGCATGCGCCATGCTGCGTAGGACGTGTCCATCTCGGTCTCGGCGGCGAAGCGCAGGATCATCTCGCGTCCCTGGGGGTTCGACACCACGCGCTTCACCATGCCTTCGAGGATGAAGAATTGCTCCATCTCCTCGTCGCCCTGGCGTACCAGCGGGTCGCCCTTGCCGTAGTCGGCGACGGCGAGCAGCGGCTCGAGCTCGGCCCACTGCGCGGCGTTCATCGCCGCGAGCGATTGGTTCTGCCGCAGCAGCAGGCGGATGCTGTTGCGCTGGGGATGGCTCGCGAGTGCAGTCATCGGGAGGCGGATTTTAGACCCCCTTGACCTCAGTCAAGGCCGCCCTGCTGGACGGTTTCCTACCATAGCGATCCTTCACAGGAGCATCCCATGGGCACCGCCGAACCCGAAGTCGCTACCGGCGCAGAAGCGCAATTGACCGACGGTTTTCAGCTCGTCATCGACGCGCTGAAGCTGAACGGCATCGACACGATCTACGGCCTGCCCGGGATCCCGATCACGGACCTGACGCGCCGCGCGCAGGCCGGCGGCCTGCGCGTGCTCTCCTTCCGCCACGAGCAGAACGCCGGCTACGCCGCGTCGATCGCCGGCTTCCTCACGCAGAAGCCGGGCATCTGCCTCACCGTCTCGGCGCCCGGGTTCCTGAACGGCCTGAACGCCCTCGCGCATGCGACGACGAACTGCTTCCCGATGATCCTGATCAGCGGCTCGAGCGAGCGCGAGATCGTCGACCTGCAGCAGGGCGACTACGAGGAGCTGGACCAGCTCGCCGTCGCCAGGCCGCTCGCCAAGGCGGCCTACCGCGTGCTGCACGCCGAGGACATCGGCGTCGGCATTGCGCGCGCCATCCGCGCCGCCGTGTCCGGCCGCCCCGGCGGCGTCTACCTCGACCTGCCGGCGAAGCTCTTTGCACAGAGCATCGACGCCGCGGCCGCCAAGCGCTCGCTGATCAAGGTCGTCGACCCCGCGCCGAGGCAGATTCCGGCTGCGCAAGCCGTCAAGCGCGCGCTCGAGCTCCTCAAGAGCGCGAAGAAGCCGCTCATCATCCTCGGCAAGGGCGCCGCCTATGCGCAGGCCGACGCCGAAATCAAATCGTTGATTGAAAAAACCGGCATCCCATACCTGCCCATGTCGATGGCGAAAGGCCTGCTGCCCGACACGCACGAGCAATGCGCGTCCGCCGCGCGCTCGTTCGTGCTGCCCGAGGCCGACGTCGTGATGCTGATCGGCGCGCGCCTCAACTGGCTGCTCGCGCACGGCAAGGGCAAGACCTGGGGCGGCAAGGGGCACAAGGACTGGGGCGCGCAGAAGTTCATCCAGGTGGATATCTCGCCGACCGAAGCCGACAGCAACGTGCACATCGACGCACCGGTCGTCGGCGACATCGGCTCCTGCGTCTCGGCGATGCTCGCCAGCCTTGGCAGCGGGCCGAAGCCGCCGGCGGATTGGCTGAACGCCATCGCCGAAAAGAAGAAGGGCAACGTCGCCAAGCTGGCCGAGACGCTGGCGAAGAATCCGACGCCGATGAATTTCCACAGCGCGCTGAACGTGGTGCGCGACATCGTGAAAGCGAACCCCGATGCGATGCTCGTCAACGAAGGCGCCAACGCGCTCGACTTCACGCGCAGCATCGTCGACATGTACCAGCCGCGCAAGCGCCTCGACGTCGGCACCTGGGGCATCATGGGCGTCGGCATGGGCTACTGCGTCGCCGCGGCCGTGGTGACGAAGCAGCCGGTGATCGCGATCGAGGGCGACAGCGCCTTCGGCTTCTCCGGCATGGAGGTCGAGACCCTCTGCCGCTACAACCTGCCGGTCTGCATCGTGATCCTGAACAACAACGGGGTCTACAAGGGCACCGACGTCGACCCAACGGGCCGCGATCCCGCCCCCACGGTCTTCGTGAAGGGCGCGCGCTACGACAAGATCATCGAAGCCTTCGGCGGCGTTGGCGTGAACGCCACCACGCCGGCCGAGCTGCGCAAGGCGATGGAGCAGGCGATCCGCTCGAAGAAGCCCACGCTCATCAACGCAGTGATCGACGAGACGGCAGGCACCGAGAGCGGGCGCATCACCGGCCTCAACCCCTCCGCGAAGAAGAAGTAGATACAGACAAGATAGGTCACCTATGGAAGCGCTGAAAGGCGTACGCATCCTCGACATGACGCACGTGCAGGCGGGTCCCACCTGCTCGCAGCTCCTCGCCTGGATGGGCGCGGACGTGATCAAGTTCGAGAACCCGCAGGGCGACGCGACGCGCGGCCAGCTGCGCGACGTGCCGAACGCCGACTCGCTCTACTTCACGATGCTCAACTGCAACAAGCGCTCGATCACCGTCAACATGAAGACCAACGAGGGCAAGCAGGTGTTCGTGGATCTGCTGAAGAAGTGCGACATGATCATGGAGAACTTCGGCCCCGGCGTGCTCGACCGTTTTGGCTTCCCGTGGGAGAAGATCCACGAGCTCAACCCGAAGATCGTGATGGGCTCGATCAAGGGCTTTGGATCCACCGGGCCCTACGCGGATTTCAAGGCGTACGAGAACGTGGCGCAGGCGATGGGCGGCGCGATGAGCACGACCGGCGTGCCCGACGGCCCGCCGTTCGTGACGGGCGCGCAGATCGGCGACTCGGGAACCGGCCTGCATCTCGCCATCGGGCTCCTCGCGGCGTTGCGCCAGGCGGAGAAGACCGGCAAGGGCCAGTACGTCGAGGTGGCGATGATGGACGGCGTGATGAACCTCTGCCGGGTCAAGTTCCGCGACCACCAGCGCCTGGCGCGCGGTGACATGCCGGAGTATTCGGTGCCGACCTACAAGGGCATGGGTGAAGTGCCGCGCGCCGGGAACGACTCGGGCGGCGGGCAGCTCGGCAACGCGGTCCACTGCAAGCCGCACGGCGCGAACGACTGGCTCTACGTGGTGGTGCAGGAGGCCGTGTGGGAGGACCTCGCCAAGCGCATCGGCCCCGAGGTCGGCATGCCCGACATGGCAGCCGATCCGCGCTTCGCCAAGATCGGCGAGCGGCGCAAGAACCAGAACCTGATGTGGACGCTGATCAACAAGTTCGCCGAGAACTACACCAAGCGCGAGCTGATGGCGATTCTGAATCCGCTCGACGTGCCCTGCGGCCCGATCATGAGCACGCAGGATCTCGCGACCGACGAGCACGTGAAGGGCCGCGACATGTGGGTCGAGCTCGACCATCCGCAGCGCGGCAGGTGGTTCAACGTCGGCATGCCGATCAAGCTCTCGGCATCGCCCGCGGCCATCCAGCGCTCGCCCACGCTCGGCGAGCACACCGATGAAGTGCTGCGCGAAGTGCTCGGCTACGACGCGGCGAAGATCAACAGCTTGAGGAACGCCGGCGCTTTCTCCGTGCCGCCGAAGAAGGCCGCATGAGGCTCGCGATCGTCGGTCAGCAGGATTTCGGCAAGGCCGTGCTCGAGGCTTTCCTCGCCCGCGGCGACCAGGTCGCGGGCGTCTTCTGCGCGCCGGAGAAGCCGGGCGCGCGGCCCGATGCGCTGAAGGTGGCGGCGCAGGAGAAGGGCGTGCCGGTGTTCCAGTTTCAGTCGCTGAAGGGCCCGGAGGCGGCGGCGAAGATGCGCGAGCTCGAGGCCGACATCGGCATCATGGCCTTCGTGCTGCAGTTCGCGCCGCAGGATTTCGTCAGGATCCCGAAGCACGGCACGATCCAGTACCACCCGTCGCTGCTGCCGAAGCACCGCGGGCCTTCATCGATCAACTGGCCGATCATCCGCGGCGACACGAAGACCGGGCTCACGATCTTCCGGCCCACCGACGGGCTGGACGAGGGTCCCATCGTCCTGCAGAAGGAGACCGCGATCGCGGCGGACGACACGCTCGGCACGGTGTACTTCGACCGCCTCTTCCCGATGGGCGTGAAGGCGATGCTCGAGGCCGCCGACCTGGTCGTCGCGGGGAAGCACAAGGAAACCATGCAGGACGAGTCGCACGCTACTTACGAAGGCTGGTGCCGCAAGGCGGAAGCGCGCCTGAACTGGGCGAACCACGTCGACTTCATCTACAACACGATCCGCGGCTGCAACCCGGCGCCCGGCGCGTGGACCACGCTCGACGGCCAGGAGCTGCAGATCTTCGACGCCCGCAAGCATCCCGTGCGCACTTTCGGAGCGGTGAAGGGCAAGATCGGCGAAGTGGTTGAAGTTACGGACAAGAGCTTTCAGGTGAGCGCGCAGGGCGGGCGCATCGAGGTGCTGCGCGCCAAGCTCGGCGATGGCAAAAAAGTCACTGCCGGAGAGCTGCTCGGCGCGGGCCGGATCAAGGCGGGAGCGCTGCTAGGCAGTTAAGGCGGAAAAGTCGCGTAAGCATTTGACGCGGCTGATGTTCGACTGCAACAATGCGCCTCAGGCTGCTGTTTTAAGGGGAGTTGTGACCGCACGTGCGGCCTCAGTGTCCAATGAGGCCGTAGCGTAGAATTTTTTCGCGGAACAACAAGGGGGCGCACGCCGCAATGCAAGCGGGTTTCTGGAAGGCCGACTGGTTCCTCGGCGTGCTCGTCGTGGCGCTGTTCGCGCTCTTTGGCTCGATGAGCGAGCTCCTGCCGGGCCTCGAGCGCAAGGCCTACGACGCCGCGCTGCAGGCCGCCTCCCGGCAGCCCTCCGACAAGGTCGCGGTCATCGCGATCGACCAGCAGAGTATCGACAACATCGGTCGCTGGCCCTGGCCGCGCGACACGCACGCGAAGATGATCGACGTGCTGTCGCAGGCGAAGGCGCGCGCCATCGGCTATCTCGTGTTCTTCGCCGAGCCCGAGAACGAGAAGATCAACCGCGCGCTGGCGAAGATCATGGACGCGTCGGCGCCCACGGAGGGGCAGTCGCTGGCACTGCTGAAGGAGGCGCAGGACCAGTTCAACACCGACGGCAGGCTCGCCGCCAGCATGCAGCGCGCCGGCAACGTCGTGCTGCCGCTCCTCTTCGTGCTGGAAGCGCCGCGCGGCCGGCCCGACGGACAGCTCGCGCCGTTTGTCCGCCGTAATGCCGTCACGAACGAAGGCGCGACGCCGACGCCGAGCTCGGCGCTCGCGATTTCCGAGCTTGAGCCTTTCGGCAACGCGGCTGCGGCGCTCGGGCACCTGAACGTCACTCCCGACGCCGATGGCGCGATCCGCAGCGAGGCCCTGGTGGTCTCGCATTACGACGAGGCCTATCCGTCGCTCTCGGCGCTGCTCGTCGCGCGCAGCCTCAACCTCACGCCGAAGGACATTCGTGTGACCGGCGGCGGCGTGCGCATCGGCGAGCTCTACGCGCGCACGGACGCCGAGGCGCGCATGCAGCCCGCGTTCTACAAGTATGCGGGCGAGCGCGCCCCCTTTGCCGAAGACTCGTTCTTCGATGTCCTCAACGGCAAGATCGCGCCGGAGAAGTACCGCGACAAGATCGTGCTCGTCGGGCCGACCGCCCCCGGGGTGACCAACCTGTTCGTCACGCCGGTGCATCCGGCGATGCCCGCGGTGGCGCTCCAGGCGCAGGTCGTGTCCGCGCTCCTGCAGGAGCATTTCTTCGTCGTGCCGGCGTGGGCGCGCTTGGCCGAGTTCGGCGTCCTCTTCGTCGTGGCGCTTTACCTCGCGGTGCTGCTGCCGCGACTGAGCGCGCGCACCGCGCTCTGGGCGAGCGGCGCCGGCGTGGCGGCGCTGGTCGCGGCGCATTTCGCGCTCATGATGAACGCCGGTCTCTGGCTGCAGCTCATGGCACCGGCGGCGCTGCTCGTCGTCGGACACGTCGCTCTCGCCTCCAAGCGCTTCATCATGACCGAGCGCGCGCGCCTCGACGCCGACGCGAGCTCGGCCGAGTCGAACCGCATGCTCGGGCTCGCCTACCAGGGGCAGGGGCAGCTCGACCTTGCCTGGGACAAGTTCCGCCAGGTGCCGCGCTCGGAGGCGGTGCTCGAGAACCTCTACAGCCTGGGCCTCGATTTCGAGCGCAAGCGCCAATTCAACAAGGCGGAAGCCGTGTTCCGCCATGTGCAAGAGTTCAAGCCCGACTTCCGCGACGTCCCGGCGAAGATCGCGCGCAGCCGCCAGCTCGCCGAGACCCTCGTCATCGGCGGCGCGGCCAAGCATCCGGGCGGCACGCTGGCGCTCGACGCGGCGGTGGAGAAGCCGAAGTTCGGCCGCTTTGTCGTCGAGAAGGAGCTCGGCAAGGGCGCGATGGGCGTCGTGTACCTGGGCAAGGACCCAAAGATCGGCCGCGAGGTCGCGATCAAGACGCTCGCGGTGGCGCAGGAGTTCGAAGCCGAAGAGCTCGCCGAGGTCAAGGAGCGCTTCTTCCGCGAGGCGCAGACCGCCGGGCGGCTCTCCCACCCCAACATCGTTACGATCTACGACGCGGGCGAGGAGCACGATTATTGCTATATCGCGATGGAGCTCTTGAAGGGAGACAGCCTCGCGCGCTTCACGAAACCCGGACAGCTGCTGCCAGCGGAGCAGGCCGTGTCGATCATCGCGCGCGCGGCCGACGCGCTCGGCTATGCGCACCGCGAAGGGGTCGTGCACCGCGACGTGAAGCCGGCGAACCTGATGTATGACCCCCAGTCGGACACGCTCAAGGTGACCGACTTCGGCGTCGCGCGGCTCACGGCGAGCTCGAAGACCAAGACCGGCATGGTGCTCGGCACGCCCTCCTACATGTCGCCCGAGCAGCTCGCCGCGAGGCGCATCGACGGCCGCTCCGATCTGTTCTCCCTCGCGGTGACGCTGTACCAGCTGCTCTCCGGCCGCCTGCCCTTCGACGGCGAATCGATGGCGCAGCTCGTGTTCCGCATCGCCAACGAACCGGCGCCCGACATCGCCTCCTTCGCCAAGGTTCCCGGCCGGCTCGGCGGCTTCCTCGAGCGGGCGCTCGCCAAGAATCCCGAGGAGCGCTTCCAGACCGGCGAGCACTTCGGCGGCGAGCTGCGCGCGGCGCTCGGCGCGGGCGCCCGCCAACGCACCGGCGTCGATCTCGAGCTCTGAGCATGGACCTCACGCAAACGCTGGAGATCGCGACGTGCACCGACCCGGGCATGGTGCGCTCGCATAACGAGGACTCGATCGCCGCCGATCCAGCCAACGGCCTGGTGGTACTCGCCGACGGCATGGGCGGCTACAACGCCGGCGAAGTGGCGAGCGGCATGGCGACCACGGTGATCGTCACCGAGATGCGCCAGATCCTGTCGAACGCC
This sequence comes from Burkholderiales bacterium, assembly GCA_035635495.1. GTDB lineage: Bacteria > Pseudomonadota > Gammaproteobacteria > Burkholderiales > SG8-39 > SCGC-AG-212-J23. Next base: position 12,043 of record DASQAW010000467.1, on the reverse strand, counting down.
AAGCCCTACGAGGTCGACCAGAAAAACAACCAGGAGATCGCCGCGCGCATGGTGCGCGAGCAGGTATTGAAGGCCAACACCTCGATCTACCAGGCGGCGCAGAGCCAGCCGCAGTACGCCGGCATGGGCACTACGCTGGTCGTGGCCCTCTTCTACGACAACCGCCTGCTGGTCGCGCACCTCGGCGACTCGCGCCTCTACATCCTGCGCGATAACAAGTTCAAGCAGGTGACGCGCGACCATTCGCTGCTGCAAGAGCAGATCGACTCCGGCATCATCACGCCGGAGCAGGCGAAGAAGGCCGCCCACAAGAACCTCGTCACCAAGGCGCTCGGCATCGATCCGACGGTCGAGCCCGAGATCCACGAGTACCCGACCAAGCCGGGCGACATCTACCTGCTCTGCTCGGACGGCCTGTGCGACATGGTCGACGACGAGGACATCGGCATGACGCTGCAGACGCTCGGCGCCAACCTCAAGCTCGCCGCCCAGCAGCTGGTTCAGATGGCCAACGACAACGGGGGGCGCGACAACGTTTCGGTTATACTGGTCCGGGTCCTTAGGGAGTACCCGGGCGCCAAGGGCGTCATGGCAAAAATGTTCGCGTGGTTAAAATAGGCTCCCGCAGGGGCCACTTATGGCGAAACTGATACTCAGCATGGACGGGCTCGTTCTCAAGGAAATTCCCTTGACGAAGGAGCGCACGACCATCGGCCGTAAGCCCCACAACGACATCCAGATCGACAACCTGGCGGTGAGCGGCGAGCACGCCGTCATCGTCACGATCCTGAACGACTCGTTCCTCGAAGACCTCGGCAGCACCAACGGCACGGTCGTCAATGGCAGCCCGATCAAGAAGCACTTCCTGCAGAACAACGACGTCGTCGAACTGGGCAAATACAAGCTCAAGTTCGTCGGCGAGGCCGCCCCGGCGGCGAGCGGCGAGAAGGCCGACTTCGAGAAGACCATGGTGCTGCGCCCCTCGGCCATGAAGGCCGCAGCGGCAGCGGCCGGCGCGGCGGGCGGCGGCGCACAGGCTGCGCTCGCCCAGCGCCAGGCGGCCGTACAGGCCGCCGCGGCTAGCGCGCAGGCCACGCTCGCGGACAAGGATGCCGGCACCAAGCCCGCGCCGGCCCCGGCGCCCGCCGCAGCGGCCCCGGCGCCCGCCGCAGCGGCCCCGGCTGCAGCCCCGGCGCCCGCACCTGCCAACCGCGCGGGCGGCCAGCCGCTCGGCGCGATCCAGCTCCTCTCCGGCGGCAACGCCGGCAAGGAACTCGAACTCACCAAGCCCCTCACCACGCTCGGCAAGCCGGGCGTGCAGGTGGCCGTGCTCACTCGCCGGCCGCAGGGCTACTTCATCACCCACGTCGAGGGTACCAAGCGGCCCAGCGTCAACGGCCAGGAAATCGGCGCCGCGCCCCATTCGCTCAAGGACCACGACGTCATCGAACTGGCCGGCATCAAGATGGAATTCTTCCTGAAGGCCTGAAAGGGCCGGTCTGAAACAGCACATCGTAAGGATCGTCCTCGGCCTTGCGATCGCGCTGTTCTTCGTATGGGATGCGCTGCGGCTCGAGCGCATCGGCTTCATCACCCAGCTGGACAACATCCTGTACGACGCGCGCCTTGCGATGACGATGCCGCGCGCGGGCGAGAACCGCATCGTCATCCTCGACATCGACGAGAAGAGCCTGGGCGAGATCGGCCGCTGGCCCTGGAGCCGCAACGTCATGGCCGAGCTGGTCGACAAGCTTTTCGAGCGCCATGGCGTGCAGCTCGCGGCGTTCGACGTGGTGTGGGCCGAGCGCGATCCGAGCTCCGGCCTGGACGTGCTCGACCGTCTCGCGCAGGGCCCGCTGAAGGACGCGGCGCAGTTCCGGTCGGCGTACGCCGACTTGCGGCCGAGCCTGGACTACGACGCGCGATTCGCGGCGAGCCTTAAGGGCCGCCCGGTCGTCCTCGGCTACTACTTCAACAGCGAGGATCGCGCCGTGCGCGTCAACGCGCTGCCCAGGCCCGTACTGCTCAAGGGCAGCTTTACCGGGAGCAACGCCGAGTTCCATCAGTGGAAGGGCTATACCGGCAACCTGCCGATGTACCTCGAGAACGCCGCGGGCGCCGGTCACATCAACCCGTTGAGCGACGCCGACGGCGTGCTGCGGCGCGTGCCCCTGCTTGCCGAGTTCGAGGGCGCGTATTACGAGGCTCTCTCGCTCGCCATCTTCCGGGCAGCGGTGAGCCAATCGCTCGGCGCGCCGCCCCAGGTAGCGCCGGGGTTCAAGGAGCAGCGGCTCGAATCGCTCAAAGTCGGACCCTTCGAGATACCGGTCGACGAAACGGCGGCGGCACTGGTTCCGTACCGCGGCCACAAGAGCTTCCCCTATGTCCCCGTAGCCGACGTCCTCAAGGACCGCGTAGCACCCGGGAGCCTCAAGGACAAGATCGTCCTGGTCGGCACGTCGGTGGCCACGCTGGCCGACCTGCGCGCGACGCCGGTCAGTGCCGTGCTCCCGGGTGTGGAGGTGCACGCCAACTTGATCGCGGGCATGCTCGACCAGGAGTTCAAGCGCCGCCCGTGGTTCGCATACGGCGCGGAAGCCACGCTGCTTTTCATCGGCGGCATTGCCTTGGCGGTGACGATTCCGCTGCTCACGGCGTTCTGGGCGACGGTGGCGGTCGCTGCGGGTTGCGCGGCGATCATCGGTCTCAACGTCGCGCTGTGGCAGGTGAACGACTTCGTCCTGCCGCTCGCCGCATCGCTCCTCATGGTGCTCGCGCTCTATACGATGAACATGGCCTACGGCTATTTCGTCGAGTCGCGCTCCAGGCGCCTCATCGCGCAGCGCTTCCGCGAATACGTGCCGCCGGAGGTGGTGGCGAAGATGGAGCGGGATCCTGCGCGCTACGACATGCCGCGCAGCGCCGAGCTGACGATCCTCTTCTCCGACGTGCGCGGTTTCACCGGCATTTCGGAGGCGCTCAGCCCCGAGGCGCTGCGCGAGTACATCAATGAATACCTCACGGAGATGAGCACCATCATCCGCAGCCGCCACAAGGGCACGCTCGACAAGTACATCGGCGACGCCATCATGGCGTTCTGGGGGGCGCCGATCGCCGATGCGCAGCATGCGCGCAACGCGGTGCTCGCAGCGCTCGAGATGCAGAAGGCCTGTGGCGCGCTCAATCAACGCTTCGCCGCGCGCGGCTGGCCCGCGCTTGCCATCGGTGTCGGCGTCAATACGGGCACCGTGCGCGTAGGCGACATGGGCTCGCGGCTGCGGCGCGCTTACACCGCGATGGGCGACGCGGTGAACGTCGCCAATCGCCTGGAAGGAGGCACGAAGCACTACGGCGTCGGCATTCTCGTCGGCGAGGCGACGCGCCGGCAGGTGGAAGACGTCGCCTGGCGGGAAATCGACCGTATCAAGGTGAAGGGGAAGGACGAAGCGATAACGGTCTACGAGCCCCTGGGCCTGGCGGCCGAACTTGAGACGGCCAAACAGGAGGAGCTCAGGATCTGGGGCCAGGTGCTGCGGGCCTACCGCGCGCGCAATTGGGACCTGGCGGAGGTCAATCTGCTCAATTTGCAACGGCTCGCTCCAAGCTGCATGCTGTACCGCGTGTATGCGGAACAAGTCACACGTGCGCGCAGCAGGCCGATGACCGCCGACTGGGAGCCGGTCACGGTGTTCGACGAGAAATAGGCCGGCGCCATGCGCCTGCGCGTGCTCGGTTGCTCCGGCGGCATCGGCGGCCGGCATCTGCGCACGACCTCGTTCCTCGTCGACAGCGACATCCTGATCGACGCCGGCACCGGGGTCGGCGACCTCACGCTGGCCGAGCTCTCGCAAATCGACTACATCTTCATCACGCATTCGCACCTGGACCATGTGACGTCGATCCCCTTCCTGGTGGACACCGTCGGCGGCATGCGCTCGAAGCCGCTGGTCGTGTACGCGACGCGCGCGACGATCGAGATCCTGCGCAACCATCTCTTCAACTGGGCGATCTGGCCCGATTTCAGCGAGATCCCGAGCGCCGAGGCACCGTTCCTGCGCTACGAGGAGATCACGGTCGGCACGAGCGTGCGCCTGGGCGCGCGCCGCATCACGCCGCTGCCGGCGCGCCACACCGTGCCCGCGGTCGGCTATCACCTGGACAGCGGCGCGGCGAGCCTCGTCTTTACCGGCGACACCGGGCAGAACGATGCGCTGTGGCGCGAAGTGAACCGCATCACCAACCTCAAGTTCCTGATCATCGAGACGGCGTTCTCGAACAAGGAGCGGAGCCTCGCCGAGATCTCGCGGCACCTCTGCCCGGCGACGCTCGCCGAGGAGCTCGCCAAGCTCGAGCTCGACGCCGAGATCTACATCACGCACCTGAAGCCCGGCGAGATCGAGCCGACCATGCTCGAGATCGAGGAGTGCGCGGGCAAGTTCCGTCCGCAGATGCTGCAGAACAACCTGGTGCTGGAGTTCTAGTGCCGCGCACGCACGCCACGGCCGACGAGCTCGGCACGCTGGCGCCGCTCGCGGGCCTCTCGCGCGAGCGGCTGGCCGAGCTCGCCGAGCTGGCGCTGGTCGAGCGCGCCGAGCGCGGTTCCGATCCGCTGAAGGGCCGCCAGCCAGGGCGCTCGGTGTTCCTGCTGCGCGGCGAGTTGCTGCTCGCCTTCGAAGGCGGCGGCACGCTGGTGGTGGTCGGCGGTAGCGGCGAGGGCTGCCATGCGCTCAACCGGCGGCGCCAGCCGGTGCTGCGAGCGAAGGCGATCACCGACGTGGATCTCCTTGCGCTCGAAGAGGAGATGCTCGACACGCTCGCCACCTGGGACCACGCGGTGCGCGGCGATGCGCGTTTCGCCGGCAGCGCCTTCGCGCTTTCCAGCCTGCGCAGCGGCGCGCTCGCGCAGCTCCCGGCGGCGCACGTGGAGGAGCTTCTCAAGCGCTTCGAGCGCCTGCACATCAGGCGCGGCGAGGCGGTGATCCGCGAAGGCGAGGAGGGCGACTACTACTACCTCGTCGGCTCGGGCCGCTTCCAGGTCGAACGCCTGGTCGGCGGCGCGAGAGTGGTGCTGGCGGAGCTGAAGAGCGGCGACGCCTTCGGCGAGGAGGCGCTGGTCTCCGAGGCCAAGCGCAACGCCACCGTCACCGCGCTCACCGAGGGCGAGCTGCTGCGCGTGCGGCGCGCCGACTTTAACGAACTCTTACGCGAGCCGCTGCTGCGCCGGCTCGCTTTCAACGAGGCGGCGCAGAAGGTGCGCGGCGGCGCGCTGTGGCTGGATGTGAGATATCCCTCGGAATATCAGTACGACAAGCTGCCCGGCGCGATCAACGTGCCGCTCGCCGAGGTGCGCCACATGTTCGCGGTGCTCGACCGCTCGCGCGAGTACGTTGCCTATTGCCAGAGCGGCCGCAGGAGCGCCGCGGCGGCTTTTCTCTTTGCGCAGAGGGGCTTTCGCGTGTGGCTGCTTGAGGGTGGGTTGAAGCAGGCCGCCGAACGGTCGCCCTGAGGCCTCCAAATGGGGAAAAAGCTTTGGTAAATCAGGGCGTCTGACGCTATTATGAATGCCTAGCTAGAAGCAGAAGCAGGGAGGGAAAGCATGAGCGCAGTCCTTCATCAGGCGGCGACCGCGCAGACCGATGTCGCGGCGCGCCTGGCGTTCCAGAAGCAGCTCCAGGCGGTGACGAACAAGATCCACGCCACCAACAACATCGACGAGATCATGTTGGAGGTCAGCGCGGACGTGTGCGCGCTCTTCAACGCCGATCGCCTGACGATCTACTCGGTGAGCGAGGACAAGCAGTCGATCATCTCCAAGGTCAAGACCGGCCTCAACTCGTTCAAGGACCTGAAACTGCCGATCGCCGAGCACTCGATCGCCGGCTACACCGCCCTCGCCAAGAAGGCGATCAACATCAAGGACTGCTACGACGACGGCGAGCTGCGCAACATCAACCCGAACCTGCGCTTCCTGCAGGAGGTCGACAAGCGCACCGGCTACCGCACCAAGCAGCAGCTGGTGGCGCCGATCGTGGAGCAGGGCACGGGCGAGCTGATCGGCGTCATCCAGATCATCAACAACAAGGCGGGCATGCCCTTCGGCGGCCTCGCCGAGGAAGGGGTGAGCGAGCTCTCGCAGACGCTCGCCATCGCCTTCAAGCAGCGCCAGAAGCCGCAGCTCGCCAAGACCAAGTACGACTACCTGATCGCCGACGCGGTGCTCTCGGCGGGCGAGTTCGACCTCGCGGCGCGCCAGGCGCGCAAGAAAGCCATCGAGATCGAGCAGGTGCTGGTCGATGAGTTCCAGGTGAAGGTGCCGGCGATCGGCGCGGCGCTCTCCAAGTTCTTCGGCGTGCCCTACGAGCCGTTCAAGTCCGACCGCGTCAAGCCGACGGAGCTGCTGAAGAACCTGAAGCGCGAGTACGTCGAGGCGAACCTCTGGGTGCCGATCGACGAAACGAAGGAGGGGCTGGTCGTGCTGTGCCTCGACCCCGAGCGCATCCGCTCCTCGCGCATCGCCTCGAACGTGTTCACGAAGGCGCGCATCACCTATCGCGTCACCACGCAGAAGGACTGGAAAGACACGCTGAACCAGCTCTACGGCCAGGAGTCGGCCGCCGCCGATCTCGGCAACGTCGAGGACCTGCTCGGCGCGATGGGCGACGACACGAGCGCAATCGAAGGCGAGGGCGCCTCCAGCGACGAGGTGTCGGCAGCCGCCGACAACGAGCTGGTCAAGCTCGTCAACAAGGTGATCGTCGACGCCTACAACCAGAACGCCTCGGACATCCACATCGAGCCCTATCCGGGCAAGGCGAAGACCGAGATCCGCTTCCGCAAGGACGGCGCGCTCGGGCCCTACATCGAGGTGCCGGCGAGCTACCGCGCGGCGATCGCGGCGCGCATCAAGATCATGTGCGACCTCGACATCTCCGAGAAGAGGAAACCGCAGGACGGCAAGATCAAGTTCAAGAAATTCGGGCCGCTCGACATCGAGCTGCGCGTGGCTACCATTCCGACCGCCGGCGGCGTCGAGGACATCGTCATGCGGATTCTCGCCGCGGGCGAGCCGATCCCGCTGGAGAAGATGGGCTTCACGTCGCGTAACCACGAGGAGCTGACCAGGACGGTGGCCAAGCCTTATGGGCTGTTCTTCGTATGCGGCCCCACGGGCTCGGGCAAGACCACCACGCTGCACTCGATCCTCAAGTCCCTGAACACGCCCGACACCAAGATCTGGACTGCGGAGGACCCGGTCGAGATCACCCAGAAAGGCTTGCGCCAGGTGCAGGTCAACAAAAAGGCGGGGCTCGACTTCGCGGTGATCATGAAATCCTTTCTGCGCGCCGACCCCGACATCATCATGGTCGGCGAGATGCGCGACAAGGAGACCACCTCCACCGGCATCGAGGCCTCGCTCACCGGCCACCTGGTGTTCGCCACGCTGCACACCAACTCCGCGCCCGAATCGATCATCCGCCTGCTCGACATGGGCATGGACCCGTTCAATTTCTCAGACGCGTTGCTCGGGATCCTCGCCCAGCGCCTCGCGAAGCGCCTGTGCTCGTGCAAGCAGCAATACACGCCCGAGTCCGCCGAGCTCACTGCATTCCTGCGCGAGTACTGCGAGGAGCTGATGAACACACCGCGCTTCAAGGCCGATCCCAAGGGCTCGATGGAAGCGGTGTACAAGGACTGGGTCAAGCACTACGGCAACGACAAGGGCCAGCTCGGCTTCTACAAGCCCGTGGGCTGCGACAAGTGCGGCGGCTCGGGTTTCAAGGGCCGCTGCGGCCTGCACGAGCTGCTGGTGGCCACCGACAGGCTGAAGAAGCTGATCCAGGAGCATGCCCGGGTCGCCGAGATTCTCGCCCAGTGCCTCGAGGAAGGGATGAGAACCCTCAAGCAGGACGGTCTGGAGAAGTGCCTCACCGGCGTCACGCACATCAAGGAAGTGCGCGCCGTGTGCATTAAGTAGAGCCGGACCGACCGGAGCCCGCATCTAGACCCCCATGGGCGCAAACATCGACACCACCCAGGGGTTGCGCTTTCCCGCCGGCGCGCTGGTCACCGCGGCCGACGACCTCGTCCAGCGCCTCGACCAGCTGAACGCGATCGGCGCGTCGCTCTCCGCCGAGCGCGACATCAACCGCCTGCTCGAGGCGATCCTCACCGCGGCGAAGACCATCACGCGCGCCGACGGCGGCACGCTCTACCGCCTGACCGAGGAGAAGACGCTGCGCTTCGAGATCGTGCGCACGAGCTCGCTCAAGTACTACCTCGGCGGCACCACCGGCAACCCGGTGCCGTTCTACCCGATCCAGCTCTACAAGGACGGCAAGCCCAACCAGACCATGGTGGCGGCGCATGCGGCGCTGACGGGGAAGACGGTCAACATCGCCGACGCCTATACCGCCGAGGGCTTCGACTTCGCCGGCACGCGCGCCTTCGACGCGAAGACCGGCTACCGCTCGAAATCCTTCCTCACCGTGCCGATGAGAAACCACGAGGGCGAGGCGATCGGCGTGCTGCAGCTCATCAACGCGCAGGACCCGCATAGCGGCGAGATCGTGGCCTTCTCGTCCTCCGACCAGCGCCTGGCGGAGTCGCTCGCCTCGCAGGCCGCCGTGGCGCTCACCAACCGGATGCTGATCAACCAGCTCGAGACCCTGTTCGAGTCCTTCATCGGCCTGATCAACGGCGCGATCGACGAGAAGTCGCCCTACACGGGCGGCCACTGCCAGCGCGTGCCGGTGCTGACCATGCTGCTGGCCGAGGCAGTGAACGACACGCGCCAGGGGCCGCTGGCCGACTTCCACATGACGGAGAAGGACCGCTACGAGCTGAAGATCGCGGGCCTCTTGCACGATTGCGGCAAGGTCACCACCCCGGTGCACGTGGTCGACAAGGCCACCAAGCTCGAGACCATCTTCGACCGCGTGCAGCTCATCGACACGCGCTTCGAGGTGCTCAAGCGTGACGAGGAGATCGAGTCGCTGAAGGCGCGCGCGCCCATGGGCCGCATGGAGGCGGCCGAGGAGGAGGCGCGGCTGCGCGAGCGGCTGCGGCGAATCGACGACGACCGCAAGTTCCTGCACGCCTGCAACATCGGCAGCGAGCGCATGCACGACGAGGACATCGAGCACGTCAAGCGCATCGCCAAGTACCGCTGGCGCGACGTCTCGGGCCACGAGGCCGACTTCCTCACAGTGGATGAGGTGAAGAACCTCACCATTCGCGCGGGCACGCTCACCGAGGACGAGCGCAAGGTCATCAACCACCACATCGTCGCTACCATCCGCATGCTGGAAGCGCTGCCGTGGCCGAAGCACCTCACCAACGTGCCCGAGTACGCCGGCGGCCACCACGAGAGAATGGATGGCAAGGGCTACCCGAAGGGGCTCACGCGCGAGCAGATGTCGGTGCAGGCGCGCTGCATGGGCATCGCCGACATCTTCGAGGCGCTCACCGCCAAGGACCGCCCCTACAAGAAAGGCAAGACCCTGTCCGAGTCGCTCGAGATCCTCGGGCGCATGAAGCTGAACCACCACATCGATGCCGACCTCTTCGACATCTTCGTGCGGCGCAAGGTGTACCGGCGCTATGCCGAGATCTTCCTGGACAAGGAGCAGATCGACGAGGTCGACGAGTCCAAGATCCCCGGCTACACCCCCTAGCCGGCGAGCCAGGCTTCCAGGGCGCGTACCGGCGCGGCATCCTCATAGAGCGAGGCGCGACCCGACTCCAGGCGTCTGGCGAGCCCCTCGCTGTACGGCCCATCCTCGACCAGCCTGACCGCGAGGTCGACGTAGGCCTGCTCCGTCGGCGCGACGAGCTCCGCCAATCCAAGCCGCTTGAGAATCCCGCTCGCGAGGCGGCCGCGCATGAAGCGGCCCTCGCGCGTGACGATCGGCAGGCTGCACTCGACGGCGTGCAGCGCGGTGTTGAAGCCCGAGAAGCCGATCGTGTCGAGATAGACGTCGGCGCGGCGCATCCAGCCGTGGAATTGCGCCGGCGTCTGCCATGGCAGGAAGCTCACGAAGCGCTCGGCTTCGAGGTTGCGCGCGCCGAACGCCGCGCGCAGCCGCTCGGCGAGCCGCTCGTTGAGCGCGCGGTTCCAGTGGCGGAAGAAGAGGAAGCGGCAGGGACCGAGCCGCCGGGCGATCTCGGCGAAAACCCAGTCGTGCTTCGGGGCGTACTTGAACGCCATGCCGGGACAGACGAGGAGCGGCAATCCCGGGTCGATGCCGGCGCGCGCCAGGTCGGGGTATTCGGGAACGACGTTCGGCCGCTCGAGCAGGCAACCGAAGTGCGGCAGCGCGACCAGCCGCTCCGTGTAGTAGGCCTCGGCCCCGGGCGGCTCGAACGCCTCTGCCGAGAGGTAGCAATCGATCGTCGGCAGCCCGGTGGTCTCCGGATGGCCCCAGCTTGCCGCCTGGAGCGGCGCAAGCCGCAGCGCGGCAAGGCGCGCGGTCATCGGATGCATGCCGACTTCCGGATAGATGAGCACGTCGGGGTCGCAGGCGCGGATCGCGTCGACCCACTGGCGCAGATCCCGCGGACCGCCTTCGTACCGCGCCGCGCGCGACTGGGCGAATTTCGTCTGCGCGTCCTCGCCGGCGCCGAGGTCGAAGGCGTACAGCGCGAAGCGGCTCGCATCGAGCTCGCGGAACCATCCCTTGGCGGGCGCATTCCACACCGAGTGGCTGCGAAAGTGCGATGAGACGATGCCGATGCGCAGCGGTCGATGGCGCCGCTCGCCGGGTGACGGCAGGCCCTCGCGCCGCTGCCAGTCGGCCATGACACGCGAGCAGAGCGCGCCATAGCGGGCGAGCAATGGCCGGTTGTCTTCTTCGTCGTAAGCGATCGCAAATGGCTGGTGCGCGCCCACGGCCATGAAGCCCTGCGCCGAGCCGCCGGCAGCGAACCACTGCTCGAGATTCGCGAGCTCGGCTGCGAATTTGCGACGGCTTGCCATCGGCTCGTCGTGCACGCCGTACACCGCGGGCAATTGCGCCATGACGTACGACCAGCGCGCTTCGGCATAGTCCGGCCTCAGTGCGAAGGCCTGCCGGAAGGCGGCCAACGCTTCATCGACCGATGCCGACTCGCGCAGCGCGTGGCCCAGACCGTAGTGCGCCGGCGCGAGGGACGGGTCGAGCGCGATCGCGCGCCGAAACGAGGCGATCGCCGCTTCGCTCTCGCCGCCCTCGCGCTGAGCGAGCGCAAGGTTGTAATGCGCGGCCGCCGACTGCGGCTCGAGCGCCGCGGCGCGGCCGTAGTATTCGCGCGCCTCGGCGCTGCGGCCGACCGCCAGCAACGCCGTTCCGAGATCGCTCAGTGCTGCGACATGATCCGGCTTCGCTGCCACGGCGCGGCGGTACCCATCGATCGCTGCCGAGTGTCGTCCGGCCTGGTAGTGCGCCCCCGCCTGCACCAGCAAGATTTCGGAGAGGACAGCGCGTGCCGCCTGATCATCCGGACGGCCCTCGAGCCCCAGGGTCAACTCTGCAGCCGCTTCGTCCAGCCGGCCGAGTTGCTGGAGGACATAGCCGTGCATGATCCGAGCTTGCGGAAAATCGGGCTGGAGCGTGAGCGCCTGCTTGAGCAGCGGCTGGGCTTGCGCAGACGCCCCGCGCGTGTAGAGCGACCTGCCGAGGTTGTAGTTCGCCGCCGTGTTTGCGGGGTCGATGGCGAGCGCCGCTTCGTAGCTTGCGATTGCGCCTGCTGCTTCGCCGGCGGCTTCGAGGCCGATGCCGAGGTTGAGATGCGCCTTCGCAAGCCGAGGAGCGGCTGCGACCGCCTCACGGTACAACCGGCAGGCGCGCACCAGGTCGCCGGCGTCCTCGGCGCGATTGCCCTCGGCAATCAGATCCTCGGCGACGCGCCTGTGGGGCTGCGGTTCTTTTGATCGCCATCCGAACACGCGCGGATTCTACCGGCCTGACCTATCTCGGCCTGCGGGTGACAAGAAGGGTCAGTACAGGGGGAGGCCGGCGTGCATTTTGTCATCAATGCTGCGCCTGCGTGCATGGCATGGGACTTG
>DASQAW010000466.1:0-4109 GCA_035635495.1 Burkholderiales bacterium | reverse complement strand
CTCTCGGCCAAGCGCACGGCCGGGGCGCAAGCGCTGTCGAAAGCCGTCACCGCGGCGCTGGCGCAACTGGCCATGCAGGCCGCGCGCTTTGCCGTCTCTCTGCATGAATTGGACGAGCCGGCAGCCGCCGGTGCGGAGCAGGTCGAGTTCGAGGTCGCGTCGCATCCGAGCCTGCCGCTGCGCCCGCTCGCCAAGGTGGCTTCCGGCGGCGAGCTCTCGCGCATCAGCCTCGCGATCCAGCTCGTCGCGGCGAAGGCTTCGCCGGTGGCGACGCTGGTCTTCGACGAGGTCGATGCCGGCATCGGCGGCGCGGTGGCCGAGACGATCGGGCGCTCGCTCAAGCGCCTCGGCAAACAGCGCCAGGTGCTATGTGTTACGCACCTGCCGCAGGTCGCGGCGAGCGGCGACGCGCAGTGGTCGGTCAGCAAGTCGCCATCGCTGAAAGTGCGCGTGCAGCGCCTCGACCGCGCGGCGCGGATCGAAGAGCTCGCGCGCATGCTGGGCGGCGCGGAAGCGACGGCGCGCAGGCACGCCGCCGAGCTGCTCGACGGCTAGATCGTCAGTTCGAGCTCGCGCAAGAGCTCGCGGGGATCCACCGGCTTCACCAGGTGCTGATCGAAGCCGGCGGCCAGCGCTTTGCACCGGTCGAGCGGTTCGCCGTGACCCGTGACCGCGATGAGGCGTGCCTCGTTCGTGTAACTGCTCTGACGTAGCACGCTGCCCACCATGTAGCCGTCGCCGTCGGGTAAACCGATGTCGCAGAGCACGATATGCGGCCGTTCCTTCCTAGCCGCGGCGATGCCGTCCTGGCTGGTGTGCGCGACGATGACCCGGAATCCGCAGGCCTCGAGCAGGCTGCGCAGGACTTCCGCGGCGTCGCGGTTGTCCTCGACGACGAGCACTCTCACGGTGCTGTCCATGGCGAGGATTGTGGCGACGTGTGACGCCGGGGGAAATCGCCGGACTGCGTTCCGCCGCGTCGCCATCTCACCAAAATGGCGGCGACGACCGGCGACGGGACTTTCCCCTCATCTATCCGGGACGCTAGCCCGGGCGGTAAGGACAGGATTTCTTCGTGCAGTCGGCGTAGAGCGCGAGCGAGTGGCCGTGCAGCTGGAAGCCGCGCTGGCGCGCCACCTCGTTCTGCCGGCGCTCGATCTCGGCGTCGTAGAACTCCTCGACACGCCCGCACTGCAGGCAGACGAGATGGTCGTGGTGGCCGCCCTGGTTCAGCTCGAACACCGCCTTGCCGGTCTCGAAATGCTGGCGCGAGAGCAGCCCGGCGTGCTCGAACTGCGTGAGCACGCGGTAAACGGTGGCGAGGCCGACGTCGATGCTTTCGGCGATGAGCGCCTTGTAGACGTCTTCGGCCGAAAGGTGGCGCACCTTGCTCGACTCGAACAGCTCGAGGATCTTGCGGCGCGGCAGCGTCGCCTTGAGGCCGCTGTCCTTCAGGCTTTGCACCGGGCTCATCGACTATCATTATAGGCTGATGACGCGCGCTCTTTTCCCGTTGTTGCTTCTGTTGCTGGCCGGTTGCGGCGTGCCGCGCATTCCCGGCATCACGCCGTACAAGCCGGAAATCCAGCAGGGCAACTACGTGTCGCAGGAGATGATCGCGCAGCTGAAGCCCGGCATGACGCGCGAGCAAGTGCGCTTCATCCTCGGCACGCCGCTCATCACGCCGATCTTCCACGCCGATCGCTGGGACTACGTCTACTGGCGCGAGCAGGAAAACGGCAAGCGCGAGAGCCGCAGGGTGCAGCTCTACTTCAACGACGGCAGGCTCGCGCGCGTCGAAGGCGACGCGCAGGTTCCCGCGGTGTCGCCGGCGGCGGGCAGATGAAGGTCGCGCTCGCCGGCGCCGGCGGCCGGATGGGGCGCACGCTGATCGATGCCGTGCTCGCCGACCGCGAGCTCGAGCTCGGCGCGGCTTTCGACGTCGCGGCGGGCGTGCACGGCGGCGTCAAGATCACCGCCGATGCGAGCGCCGCCGCGGCGTGCGACGTGCTGATCGACTTCACCCGCCCGGAAGGCACGCTCGCGAATCTCAAGCACGCGCGCGCGGCGGTGATCGGCACGACGGGCTTTTCCCCCGACCAGAAGAAGGCCGTGGCCGAGGCAGCGAAGCGCATCCCGATCGTGATGGCCGCGAACTTCGCCGTCGGCGTCAACGCCGCCTACAAGCTGGCCGAGACCGCGGCGAAGATCCTCGGCGACGGCTACGACGTCGAGATCATCGAAGCGCACCACCGGCACAAGGTGGATGCGCCCTCCGGCACCGCGCTCAAGCTGGGCGAGGTGGTCGCCGGGGCGCTCGGGCGCAGGCTGCCCGAGGTCGCGCGCCACGGCCGCCAGGGCGACACCGGCGAGCGGCCGCAGCAGCAGATCGGCTTCCACGCCATCCGCGGCGGCGACATCGTCGGCGAGCACACCGTGCTCTTCGCCGGGCCCGGCGAGCGCGTCGAGATCGTCGTCCGCTCTCAAAGCCGCATGACCTACGCGGCGGGCGCGCTGCGCGCGGCCAAATGGCTGCGCGGCCGGCCCCCCGGGCTCTACGACATGTTCGACGTGCTCGGGCTTCGCTAGATGGGTCGCGGCCGGTATAATTCCGGCCCAAGGGAGCGGGAAGGGCGCAACGCCTTTCCCGCTTTTCGCATCCGCTCTCATCAATGACCAACCAAGACGCAGCGCTTCTCGTCCTCGCCGACGGGACGGTCTTTCGCGGCCGTTCGATCGGCGCGGCGGGCGCTGCCGTCGGCGAAGTGGTCTTCAACACGGCGATGACCGGCTACCAGGAGATCCTCACCGATCCGTCGTACTGCCGGCAGATCGTCACCCTGACCTATCCGCATATCGGCAACACCGGCGTCAACGACGAGGACCCCGAGTCGCCGCGCGTCTACGCCGAGGGGCTGATCGTGCGCGACGTGCCGCGGCGGCATTCGAGCTGGCGCGCGCAGTCCGATCTCGCGTCCTACCTGCGCCAGCACAACATCCCCGGCATCGCCGACATCGACACGCGCAAGCTGACACGCATGCTGCGCGAGAAGGGGGCGCAGAACGGCTGCCTGCTCGCCGGTTCCACCGATGAAAAGAAGGCCCTGGACGACGCGCGCAAATTCCCCGGCCTCGCCGGCATGGACCTCGCCAAGGTGGTCAGCGTGCGCGAGCCCTACGAATGGACCGAAGGACACTGGGAACTGGGCAAGGGTTACCGCCCGCTCGATGGCGCCAAGACCCATGTCGTCGCCTTCGACTACGGCATCAAGCGCAACATCCTGCGCATGCTCGCCGAGCGCGGCTCGCGCGTCACCGTGGTGCCGGCGACCACGCCCGCGCGCGAAGTGCTGCGCATGAAGCCCGACGGCGTTTTCCTCTCGAACGGGCCGGGCGATCCCGAGCCCTGCGACTACGCCATCGAGGCGATCGGCGAAATCCTCGACGCCACCAGGACGCCGGTGTTCGGCATCTGCCTCGGCCACCAGCTGATGGGCCTTGCCTCCGGTGCCAAGACGCTGAAGATGAAATTCGGTCACCACGGCGCCAACCACCCGGTGAAGGACCTCGACAGCGGCCAGGTGGTGATCACCAGCCAGAACCACGGCTTTGCCGTCGATCCCGCTTCGCTACGGGCGAATCTTCGCCCTACGCATGTCTCTCTCTTCGACGGTTCCCTCCAGGGATTGGCCAGAACTGACCGCCCCGCGTTCTGCTTCCAGGGGCATCCCGAGGCGAGCCCCGGGCCGCACGACATCGGCTACCTGTTCGACCGCTTCGCGAAACTGATGGCCGATGCCAAAGCGTAGCGACCTCAAATCGATCCTGATCATCGGCGCCGGGCCGATCGTCATCGGCCAGGCCTGCGAGTTCGACTACTCGGGGGCGCAGGCGTGCAAGGCGCTGCGCGCCGAGGGCTATCGCGTCGTGCTGGTGAACTCCAATCCGGCGACGATCATGACCGACCCGGAGATGGCCGACGCGATCTACGTCGAGCCGATCACCTGGCAGGTGGTCGCGCGGATCATCGAGAAGGAGCGGCCCGACGCGCTGCTGCCGACGATGGGCGGGCAGACGGCGCTCAACTGCGCGCTCGACCTGGCGCGCGA
>DASQAW010000465.1:0-17492 GCA_035635495.1 Burkholderiales bacterium | reverse complement strand
GTGCCGGAGAGCGCGCCGATCTTCGTGTCGACGTCGGAGAGAGCCCGCGGTACCAGGTAGTAGGGCACGCGCAGCGCGACGCCGCCGTTGTCGGAGGCGCTCGCCGGCGTGAACTCGACAAAACCCACCACCTCGTGGAAGCCATCGGACGCACCCGCCGTCGCCGCCGGGACCGCGAGGGTCACGCTGACCTCGGCTTCGCTGCGCGCGCGGACTCGCACCGAACTGCGGCTCAAGCTCACGGTGTGCGGGCTGCCGGACGCGCCTGCCGGCGCGATGTTGAAGATCGCATCCGAGGATCCGTTATTGCGGAGCACGATCTCCTTCGTCTTGCGGAAGTTGCCCTTCAGTTCGGCAAACCCGAAGCTCAACGACGAGCCGAACCTCCGGCCTTCCGCGCGCGCGACGACTTGCGTCGCCGTCGAGCGCGCCGGCTGAACCAGCCCGGTGCCGCCGAGGCTCGTGCTGTAGCCAAGCACCGCGGAAGGATTGCCCGTGTTGACGATGGCCGACTTGATGTCCTCGACTGTCCACCGCGAGTGCGCCTGGCGCGTGAGCGCCGCCACGCCGGTGACATGCGGCGCGGCCATCGAAGTGCCGGAGAGCGCGGCGCCCTGATTGCCGGTGCCCATGCCCGTCGAGATGATGCTTACGCCGGGTGCGCTGACATCCGGCTTGAGGCCGCTGTCGCCGTTGCGCGGCCCGCCCGAAGTGAAGCTGGCAAACCCCTTGTAGTTCGGGTTGGCAAGCGACGCGGCCGCAACGGTCGTGGCCGTGCCGTCTGCCACCAGCCGCAGCTTGGCGCCGTCGGACGACGCGGTCGTCGCGGGCCCCTTCACGCCGAGGAACGGAATCGTGACGTTGGCGGCCTCACCCGTATCCGGGTTCGAAGTGATCGGCCCCTCGAATGGCGGGAAGCCCGCTGCGTTGTTGACCATCACCACTGCGGCGGCGCCGGCCTCCTGCCCGTAGATCGCCTTCGCGACGCGCGCGCACGTGCCACGATTCACCACCACGATGGTCGCCGGCGGCAGGGAGTGTGGACCACCAAAGGCGGCGACGCTACAGCCCAGCACGTTGGCGCCGCTGAGAACCTTGATGGAGTAGGTGGTCGTTCCGGACAAGGAAACGCCGTTGGCGTTGATCGCCGGAACAGCCAGCGTGCCCGCGGTGATCATCGCGCCAGGAAGGGTTGACCACGGATCGATCGCCGCGACCGAGATCGCGCCCTCGGCCGTCGCCGGCGAGCCTGTGATGTACTGGCTCGGCCCGCTATTGCCGGCCGACGCGACGACGATGACTCCCGCCCGGGCGGCGTTGGTCGATGCGACCGCGGAGGGATCGTCCTTCGAGCCGAACGGCGAGCCGAGTGACATGTTGATGACGTCCATGTCGTTGTCGACCGCCCACTCGATGGCGTCGACCGTTACGTCGGTGGAGCCTGCGCAGCCGAACACACGCACGGCATAGAGGTCGGCCTTGGGTGCAACGCCGGGCCCGATGTTCCAGCTATTCGACGAGATCGTCGAAGCGTTGTAGGGCCCCGTGTAAGTGGTACCCGCAGCGGTGACGCCCGAGCCTGCGGCGGTGCCCGCCACGTGCGAGCCGTGGCCGTTGCAGTCGAGCGGGTTCGGATCCTGGTGCGGGATCGGCTGGTAGGCCGCCGAGTTCGGGTCGGCGTTATAGCTGTCGCCGACCAGGTCGATGCCACCCTTTACGCGCGGCGCCGAAGGTCCGAACAGGCTCGGGTTGGCCGGCGCCGTCTCCGCGGCATGCGCGGTCGTGTACGCCGCGGCGGTGCCGGGCCCGCCGAAATTCGCGTGCGTGTAGTCGATGCCGGTGTCGATGATCGCGATCTTCACGCCTTCGCCATGCAGTCCGAGGCTCTGCCAGACCGCCGGGGCGCCGATCAGGTCGACGCCGCGCACGTTGTTCGGCTTCTGCAGCTGCAGCGGCCTCACCGCCACGACGCCGGGCAGCGTGGCGAGATCCTTCGCGCGATCCTGCGCAATGCGCACCTTCATGCCGTTATAAGCCGCGTGGTACTGGGCGACGACCCGGCCGCCCATGGCCTCGATGCCGCCGCGCACGCCTTCCTGCTGGCCGCGCAGCTCGCTTCTGATCTGGTCTTTCTCTGCGCGCTCGAGCTTGCGGCCGGCATTGGCCTGCTGCTCGGCCACCGATTGGCCGGCAAGCTGCACGACGACCGTGACCTCCTGGTTGCTTACGCCGAGCGGCGTCCAGGCGGGCGTGACGTTGTCGGCCGCATCCTCGAACGGCGTTGGCCGTACTGCCTGGGAACTGGAAGTGAAAATGCCGAAGGCAAGCGCAACAGCGACAGCCGTGCGCGTCGGTGTGAACCGCATGGAAAACCTCCCCGAATGGACCGCGTTCTTTGACCGGCCTTATAGGCCGATCCCTCTCAAACCGCCCTCTTGGGACGGTCTCCTCTGTGTGGGCGCAATATTCGTCACGGAACTGACGCAGGTCAATAGCCCCCGCGAACCCGCGGGAGCGCCGGATAAGCATCGGTAGGATTTACAAGCGTTTTTCCATGAAGCGGCTAAGGGGATCGGGGCGGTATTCCCCGAACGGGGGGCAATCGACGTAGCCGCAGGCGCGGTAGAGGGCAATCGCTTCCGCCTGGCGAACGCCCGTTTCGAGCCGCAGGAGGCGCAGCCCTTCCCGGCGCGCCTCCTCTTCGATCCGCGCGAGGATCGCGCGCCCGAGGCCCTGGCCGCGCGCTGCCGGCACGACGTACATGCGCTTCACTTCGCCGTAGCCCTCGGCGTCGATGCGCAGCGCACCGCAGGCGACGGCAGAGCCCGCGCGACGCGCGACCAGAAAGCGGACCGAAGGGCCGGCGAGCTGCGCGAGGTCGAGGAAGTGGTTGCTTTCCGGTGGATACAATGCGCTCAAATAATCGTCGAGCGCACGAATGAGCTCACTCACGCCGTTTCCGCGCGGGCTTTCCAGCTGGATCGTCACGTTGTTGTTCATGAGTGTCTGCGCCGCGGCGGCCGCGCAGGACCGCGCCTGGATCGAGCGCAGCGACCGCAACACCACGATGGTATTCGACACGCTGGGCGGTTTCTATCCGGAGTGGATGTCGTCCCTCGGCGTGGAGAAGTTCGACCAGGCGGTCATGGATCTGAAGCCGGGGCGCGCGAAGCGCATCGATGCGGCGCTCGCGGCCGAGGCGGCGCGGCTTACTGCGCTGCGCGACAAGGAGCGCGCTGCGCACGTGCGCGAGGACCTCGACATCACGCTCGAGGCGCTCGCCCGCACGCGGCGCACCGAGACGCTCGAGGAGCGCTATCTCGTGCCCTTCCGCGACTTGCCGCGCCAGATGTTCGAAGGGCTGCAGGTGCTGCTCGACCAGCGCAACCCGGAATCGCGCCAGCAGCACGCGCTCGCGCGGCTGCAGCGCTATGCGGGCATGGCGCCGGGCAGCACGCCGCTCGCGCGCCTCGCGCGCGAGCGCACGATGGAGCGCGCCAGCGCGAAGCTCGTCTGGCCCTATCGCGGCGAGGTCGAGCAGCAGCTCAACAACTGCCAGCGCTACATGGTCGGCATCGCCGAGCTCTTCCGCGCGAGCGCGGTGAAGGACTGGGAACCGGCGCACGAGCGACTCGCGGCGCAGGTACGCGAATACTGCGACTGGGCGCGCGGCACGGTGTTGCCGCGGGCGCGCACGACGCCCGCGCTGCCGCGCGAGATCTACGCCGACCGGCTGAAGAACGCGGGCGTCGACATCTCCCCCGAGCAGGCGATCGCGCTCGGCATGACGACCTTCGCCGAAGTGCGCGAGGCGATGGACCGGCTCGCCGGCGGCGACTATCGCGCCCGGCTGCGCGAGCTCAAGCGCGAAGCGCTCGCGCCCGATCGCATCCTGCCCTTCTACCGCGAGCGCCTCGCCGAGATCGAGAAGATCATCGAGCGCGAGCGCCTGGTGACGCTGCCCAGGCGCCCCGCGGCGATCCGCCTCGCGAGCGAAGCGGAATCGGCGGCAATCCCCGCGCCGTATCTGAACGTTCCCAGGTTGGTGGGAAATCGCGGCGAGGTGGGCGAGTTCGTGCTGCCGCTCACCAATCCGAACGCGAAATCCGGCGCGCGCGCCGACGACTTCACCGCGCCCGCAGCCGCGTGGTCGCTCACCGCGCACGAGGCGCGGCCGGGACACGAGCTGCAGTTCGCGGCGATGGTCGAGCGCGGCGTGCCGCTCGCGCGTGCCGTGTTCGCCTCGAACAGCACCAACTCGGAAGGCTGGGCGCTCTACGCGGAAGCGATCATGCTGCCGTACTACCCGGCGGACGGACAGCTCTTCGCGCTGCAGCTGCGGCTGATGCGCGCGGCGCGCGCATTTCTGGATCCGATGGTGAATCTCGGTCGCATGACGCCGGCAGCGGCGAAGGACTACCTGATGCGCGAGGTGACGCTGTCGGAGGCGATGGCGCAGCAGGAAGCCGACCGCTACGCGTTCCGCGATCCCGGCCAGGCGGTGTCGTACCTCTACGGCTACAGCCGGCTGCGCGAGCTAAGGATGAAGGCCGAGATCGCGCTCGGCGGGAAGTTCGACCAGCGCGAGTTTCACGACCTGATCATCGCGCAGGGCTTGCTGCCGCCGAAGCTCCTCGAGACTGCGGTGATGGCAGAGCTGACTCGTCGATATCCAGGTACTGCCAAAGCTCCCGCTTCAGGCCGTTCCGCCGAAAGCCCACCAGCCAAGGCTGCGCCAGCCCGGTAAGGGTGCGGTGCGCGATCGGGCGCAGCGGCGCGTAGGCGAAGAAGAGCCGGTCCATCTCGCGGTATAGGGCATCGCGTTGCGGGCTGTCGGGCAGCACGCGCGCCTGCTTGTAAAGCGCGTTCCACGCCGGCAGGTCGAAGCGCGAGTGATTCGCCTGCCCTTTGCTGATGCCATAGAGGATCTGGTAGAACGTGTCGGCGTCGGGATCGCCGGCGAGCCAGCCGAGGTTCCAGATCATGAGTTTCCCGGCGCGCGAGTCCTTCAGGTGCTGCGGCCACTGGTTCTTCTTGAACTCGGTGCGCACACCGATGCGGTCCATCCACTTGCGCCATAGCTCGTCCTGGCGCTTGCCCTGGCTGTCGGGAACGCTGGCGATCTCGAGGACGAGCTTGGAGCCGTCGGGCAGTTCGCGGTAGCCGTCGCCATCCCGATCGACGTAGCCGTACACGTCGAGCAGCGCCTTTGCCTTTGCCGGGTTGAATTCAGCGAGTGGACTGGCGAGGTCCGGGTCGGCGCCGAAGGCGTTCGGCGGCACGGTCGATTGCGCTACGATCGCCTGGCCGTAGTACACCGCGCGGATCCACTCGTCGGGGTCGATACCGAGAGAAATCGCGCGGCGCAGCGCGACCTTCTCGGGCGTGTAGCCGCCGACGACCGGGTTCTCCATGCCGAAGTACGCAAAGATCAGGTCGTGCTCGTTGTTGCGGCTCATCTGGATCCTGCGCTTCTGCAGGTTCGGCGCGAGCCGCCCTTCGGGCGCGGCGAGGTTGACG
Source organism: Burkholderiales bacterium (assembly GCA_035635495.1). Classification (GTDB taxonomy): domain Bacteria; phylum Pseudomonadota; class Gammaproteobacteria; order Burkholderiales; family SG8-39; genus SCGC-AG-212-J23. The sequence continues at coordinate 11,972 of DASQAW010000465.1, read as the reverse complement.
AACTCGAAGGGCACGCGATCAATGAGATCGTGCTCGGCATTGAGGAAGGCGAGCCAGCGCGGCTGCACTTCCTCGATGACATAGACCTCGACGCGGTCGATCATCGGCAGCCGCCTGCCGTGCAGCCTGGCCGCGAATGCCTGCGCCTCCGGGTCGTCAGCTGGCGCGGTCTCGTTGTAGAGCTCCTCGCGGAAGCCGGGGTTGCGCTCGAGCACCATGCGCGATGAGCGCCGCCATTCCTTTAACCGGTACGCGTTGGTACCCACCGGATGCTCCATGGTGCGGTCGGGATAACCCTCGATGACCTCGCGCGCGACGGCGCAGGTGAGGTTGCAGTTGGAGGCGAGCGAATAGACGAAGTTCGGGTTCGGCTCGTTGAACGTGACGCGATAGGTGTAGCGGTCGATCGCCTTCACTCCTTCGACCTCGCGGTCGTAGTCGAACTTGCCGCCGGCGAGCGCCGCTTTGCGGAGCGCGTCCATGCCGGGGACGCGCCCGTCGACGAGATAGAGCTGCTGCGACTTGTTCTTCGGATCCCAGTGCCGCTTGAGCGAGTAGACGTAGTCCTGGGCGGTCAGCTCGCGCTTCTTGCCCTTGAACACCGGGTCGTCGGCGAAGTAGATGCCCGGCTTGATGCGGATCGTCCACACTTTCCCGTCGGCCGAGACGTCCGGCATTGCCGCCGCCGTGTTCGGCGAGATCTTGTAGGGCCGGGCGAGGTACTCGAGCTTGAGCGGCGCATCATAGATATGCGCGACGATGATGCTCGAGTAGACATCGTTGATCTGCGCCGGATCAAAGCCGGTCTCGGCGATCTGGAAGGCGTAGCGCAGGACTTTCTCCGCCGCCGCCGGCGGAGCAGTCAGAACCAAGGCTAGAATCGCGGCGCGCAGGAAGAGGAGGCGCATGGCGGGCTATATCTTACGCAGGCTTTGGCAGATCGTGCCCACGCTCGCCGGCGTGGTGTTGCTGATTTTCTTCCTGTTCAAGCTGTTCGGCGGCGACCCGGCGCAGATCCTGGCCGGGCAGATCGCGAGCCAGGAGCAGATCGACGCCATCCGGCGCGAGCTCGGCCTCGACCAGCCCTGGTACGTGCAACTCGGCATCTTCGTGCGCGAGATCCTGACCTTCGACTGGGGCAAGAGCTGGATCACGCGCGAGCAGGTGTCGCACATCTTCCTCAGCCGCCTGCCGGCGACGCTGACCATCACCATCCCGATCCTGCTGCTGGAGGCCGCGCTCGCCATTCCCACGGCCATGCTCGTCGCCTACTACCGCGGAACGCTGCTCGACCGCAGCGTGATGGCGATCTGCGTCGCGGCGATGTCGATCTCGTTCCTCGTGTACATCATCGTCGGCCAGTATGTCTTCGGCTTCCACCTCGGCTGGTTCCCGGTGCAGGGCTGGAGCGACAGCTTCTGGCGCAATCTCTTCACCTATGCGCCGCTGCCGATCCTGCTCGCGGCGCTGGTCGGCCTTGCGCCACAGACGCGGCTCTACCGCTCGTTCTTCCTCGACGAGACGAAGAGCGACTACGTGCGCACGGCGCGCGCCAAGGGGCTCTCCGAGCCGGCGATCCTGCGCAAGCACGTGCTGCGAAACGCGCTGGTTCCGGTAGTCACCAATATCTCGCTGCTCATCCCCGGTGTGTTCGTCGGCAGTTTCCTCCTGGAAATTTTCTTCTCCATCCCCGGCCTCGGCCGCGAGATCTACCTCGCGGTGAACCGCAGCGACTACCCGGTGATCCAGGCGGTGACGATCTACCTCTCGGTCCTCACCATGCTCATCAACCTTGCGGCCGACGTGCTGTACAGCTTCGTCGATCCGCGGATCCAGCTGCGGTAGATGGCAGCCGTCCTCGACGTCACACCGGAGAACGCCTGGACGGCGCTCTGGCGCCGGCTGCACCAGGACCGCGTCGGCGCCGTGTCACTCGGTATCGTGGCGGCGTACCTGGTGATGATCCTTTTCGCCATGGCGGGGTGGCTCGCGGGCGGCTGGAGCGTGGAAGTGGGCGTGCCCTACGCCAATCCCTCGTTCCTCGGCGAGCGGCCCAATCTCGAGGCGGCTCTGCAGAAGCGCTCGCAGCGCCAGGGAAAAGTGCCTGACCTGCGGGACATCGATCCGCTCGCACCCAGGTACGACGAGTGGGCGAAGCGCACGCAGGAGCTGAAGAGCACGGAGCCCGAACGCTCGCTGACGCTGCCCTGGGGCGGCGACCGTTGGGGCCGCGACGTCCTCGACAAGGCGATCAAGGGCTCGCAGGTTTCGATCGCCGTCGGCGTGGTGGCGGCGCTCTGCGCCACGCTAATCGGCACGCTCCTCGGGGCGCTCGCCGGTTTCTACGGTCGCTGGGTGAGCGACCTCCTCGAGTGGCTCTACAACGTCTTCACCTCGATTCCGGCGATCCTGCTGATCTTCACGCTCGCCGCGGTGCTGCGCAGCGGCCCCTTCGCCTCGGTGTTCGCGAGCGGCATCTGGACCGTGGTGATCATCCTCGCCTTCACCGGCTGGACCGGCATGTATCGCCTGGTGCGGGCCGAGTACATGAAGCACCGCTCGCGCGAGTACGTGCTCGCCGCGCAGGCGATCGGCGCCTCGGCCGCCTCGCGCATGTTCGTGCACATCCTGCCGAACGTGAGCCACGTGATCCTGGTGCAGCTCTCGCTCCTCGTCGTGGCGTTCATCAAGGTGGAGGTGGTGCTCTCCTTCCTGGGCCTGGGCGTGCCGATCGACATGGTGTCGTGGGGCACGATGCTGGCCGAGGCGCAGAACGAGCTGATCATCGGCAAGTGGTGGCAGCTCGCCGCGGCGACCGTGTTCATGGCGATTTTCCTCACCGCCTTCTCGATGCTCACCGACAGCCTGCGCGACGCGCTCGACCCGAAGCTCAGATGAGCGCGATCGTCGCCGTCTCCAACCTGCGGGTCTCGTTCGTCACGCGCCAGCGGACCCTCGAGGCGGTGCGCGGCGTGAGCTTCGAGGTGCGCGAGGACTCGACGCTCGCGCTTGTCGGCGAGTCGGGCAGCGGCAAGACGGTCTCGGCGATGTCGATCCTGCGCCTTCTCCCGGAAAACGCGGTCGTTGATCCCGCCAGCCGCATCGAATACCGCGGCGAAAATTTGCTCACCGCGCCGGCAGAGCGCCTCCGCTCGCTCCGCGGCCGCGACATCAGCGCGGTGTTCCAGGAGCCGATGAGCTCGCTCAACCCGGTGCTCACCGTCGGCGAGCAGGTCGCCGAGGTGCTGCGCCTGCACCGGCGCCTGAGCGTGCGCCAGGCGCTCGAGCGTGCGGCCGAGCTATTGAACGAGGTCGGCATTCCCGAGCCGCGCGCGCGGCTGCGCGCCTATCCGCACGAGCTCTCGGGCGGCCAGCAGCAGCGCGTGATGATCGCGATCGCCATCGCCAACGAGCCGAAGCTCTTGATCGCCGACGAGCCCACCACCGCGCTGGATGTCACCGTGCAGCGCCAGGTGCTCGAGCTCATCGCGCGCCTGCGCCAGCGCCACCGCATGAGCGTGCTCTTCATCAGCCACGACCTCGGCCTGGTCGGCGAGCTCGCCGACGACGTGGTGGTGATGCGCGACGGCATCGTGCGCGAGAGCGGACCGGTCGAGCGCATCTTCCACGCGCCGCAGGATCCCTACACACGCGCGCTGCTGGCCTGCCGGCCGCGCCTCGACGCGCGGCCGCGGCGCCTGCCGGTGATCGACGACTTCATGCGCGGCGCTCCCATCACCGATGCACCACTCTCGCGTCCGCCGGCCGGCGAGCCGCTCGTGCAGGCGAAGCACCTGCGCAAGGAGTTCCGCCTGCGCACCGGCCTCTTCCGCTCCAAGTCCCTGGTGGCGGTCGGCGACGTGTCATTCGACGTCGCGCGCGGCCGCACCGTCGGCCTGGTCGGCGAATCGGGCTCGGGCAAAACCACCGTGGCGATGCTCGCCATGCGCCTGCTCGACGCCACCGGCGGCGAGGCGCGACTCGAAGGCACCGACCTGCTCAGCCTCACGCCGCGGCAGATGATGACGTACCGCCGGCGCATCCAGATCGTCTTCCAGAATCCCTACGCCAGCCTGAACCCGCGCCGCTCGATCGGCCGCACGGTGGTCGAGCCGATGCGCATCCACGGCCTCGGCGGGAACGACGCCGAGCGCGTCGAGCGCGCTCGCAAGCTCCTCGAGCGCGTCGGCCTGCCCAGCGACGCGATGCAGCGCTACCCGCACGAATTCTCCGGCGGCCAGCGCCAGCGCATCGCCATCGCGCGCGCGCTGGCGGTGGAACCGGAAGTGCTGATCTGCGACGAGCCGGTGTCGGCACTCGATGTCTCGGTCCAGGCGACGGTGCTCAACCTCCTCCTCGACCTGCAGGAGAGCCTCGGCCTCGCCTACCTCTTCATCTCGCACGACCTCGCGGTGGTGAAGTACATGTCCGACGAGGTCCTGGTCATGCGCTCGGGCGAGGTGGTCGAGCGCGGCACGCCCGAGGCGATCTTCCGCAGCCCGCAGCACGAGTACACGCGCAAGCTCCTCGACGCCATTCCCCGCGGCATCGAAGGCCGCCACCATCAATAGGGACAGACCACGATTTTCTGGTTTGCGCCGCACAGCGCGACCGCGGCGCCGTTAGCCCAGGGCGTCAACCAAATCGGGGGAAGTTGGCGTCGGTCAACAATGCGCTGTTAGGTGTCTGCACGTTGCAATTGAGACTGCAAGACTTCGACGTCAAATCCTGACTCGAGCTCCAAAAGAGATCGGCGATGGCGGCGCGATGAGCGCGCGATGGACGCTTATGTCCTCAACTAATTCTTGCGTGGGTCGTCAGCGGGGTTTACGTAATCGATGCCTCCGGGACCCGTGAACTGAACTTGGAGGATCGCCTCCTCGTTTTCGGTCCAAGCATAGTGCGCGTGTTGTGCCGGGTACACCCACAATGAGCCCGGCTTCAACATCCCGCCTTTCTTTTCGAACTTCTCACCATGGCTGCTCCCGAGGGTGCCGCTGACCACCGTCACTACCTCGGAATAGGGGTGAGTGTGCGGCGGCATTTGGAAGTTCGCTGGAAACTTGATGCGTAAGACGACGACCTCGCCGACTTTCCTCGGGTCGCCTACCAGGGTAGCGATCTGAACGCCCCTTGGAAAGGCCGGATTGTCCTTCCAAACGAGCGCATCCGGCGTGACTCGCGTTAAGGTCTGTTGCGCCATTGCGGAACCTGCGAACGCGATCAAAGCGGCGGCGAGTAAAGTCCGTTTCATGGCGATTCCTCCAAATGGATCGCGTCAGGTTCTGCCGGGCCGCAGATGAAGTCTGTGCGCGCGCGCACATAGGATGACGCTCCGGTTTTGCCGCGCGGAACGGAGCGCAAGCAATCCACAGAGGCTACAGGAGGCCATGAACACCGTGATCCGCAATGTGCACGGCTTGCATTGTGAGCTAACGTCCGCATTCCCCGGCTACGCGGGCGAGCGCGCAGCGGCGCACGCAAGTAGTCCGGTGCAGTGTGCTGTTAGGCATTCGGCCCTCTGGGGACTCGTCTTCCCATCGTTCGCCCTACTCGAGTTTAGCGTTCCTACTCGATTTTGACGGCGGCTGTGCGGATCACGTCGGCCCATTTCTGCGTGTCGCGTTTTATTAGCGCACGATAGTGCTCGCTTGTGCCGGGAAGGGCCTCGATGGTGTGGGCAACGAGCTGACTCTTCACGTCCGGCAGGCTGAGGACGCGAATCGTCTCCGCGCTTAGCCGCTCGACGATCGATGGCGGAGTCTTTGCCGGCGCATTGAAGCCGAACCAGAGCGACTCCTCGAAGCCGGCGATACCGGATTCGGTCAGGGTCCGAATCTCCGGCAGTGCGTCGAGGCGCTGGCGCCCGATCGCGGCAAGCGCCTTCAGCTTTCCCGCTTTGACGTGCGGCACCACGGTGGATGCCGGCGTAAATTGGAGCATCACGCGCCCAGCGAGCAGATCGATGGTCGCGGGAGCGCTGCCTTTGTACGGCACATGCGCGAGCTTGGCGCCCGTCGTCAGGGCGAAGAGCTCCGCCCAGAGATGCGTAATGGTGCCGGCGCCGGAGGAAGCATAGGCAACCTGCCCGGGGCTCGTCTTCGCCGCGGCTATCAGCTCGGCAATGCTGTTCGGCCCCGACGGATGCGCGACCACGATGCCCGGCACCTCCGCGACGAGGGCGACCGGCGCGAAATCCGTGGAGAAATTGAAAGGCAGCTTGTACAAGCTGTCGCTGATCGCGTTCGCCGACGTACCAACGAGCAGCGTGTAGCCATCCGGCGCCGCGCGCGCTACGAGCTCTGTGCCGATATTGCCGCCCGCCCCGGGCTTGTTGTCCACGACGACGGATTGCCCGAGTCCGTCACCCAGCTTCGGGGCCACGACGCGCGCCACGAGGTCGGCAGCAGTGCCCGGTGGAAATCCGACCACGAGCCTGATCGGTTTGTCCGGATAGCCACGCTGCGCCAGCGCCGGGTCGATCGCGCTGAGCACGAGTACGGCGCTCAGGCACTGCATGATGAACTTCATTTGGCCTCCCGCCCTCGCTTGGGGATTAGACTACCCCGCGCGTGGCTTGGCGAGGGGAGTGTTCATGCAACGATTTCTCCCAGACACCACCAGCTCTGCACGAGCGCGTGCAGTCGGAAAAAGGTGGTCTTAGGACGCGGGGATCAGGAGGCGGGCGTGGCGGGCGTCGGCGCTGACGCTGACGTCGAGGCTGGCGGCGCCGGCGAAGAGGCGGGCAAGGCGCTCGCGCACGCCGGCGATGTTCGGCTCCGCGGAAGAGGCGCTCGCGCTCGAGTTGCTGCGCACCGAGACTTCGAGGTCTGCGTCGCGGCGCTGCGCGTGGATTTCGAGCTGGGTGGCGGAGTCGAGCGCCCAGCGCACGAGCGGGAGGAGGAGCATCGCGGGCATAGGCAGCGTGCGCGCCTCGGGTGTGACGGAGATGTCGACGTGCGGACCGGGTTCCGTGCGGTGCGCGACGAGCGCGAGATATGCTTCGGCGAGCTCCTGCTCGCCGGCGACCGTGGCGGTGGCGGCGGCGTCGCTCGGCAGGGCGGCGCGCAGGAAGCGGATGAGCGCGTCGAGCGCCTCCTGGCCGGCCTCGACGCTGCGCTCGTAGGCGCGGTCGACTTCCAGCAGGCTGTCGAACAGGAGCTCCGGGTCGACGCGTCCCTGCGTCGCGCGCAGGTCGGCCTCGAGCATGCCGCGCTCGGCAGCGAGCGCGGCGAGCTGCATCTGGTGCAGCCGGTCGCTCGCGCGGCGGCTCGCCTGGATCATCGTGTAGAGCGCAACCAGCAGGAGCGCCCATCCGGCCGAGACGCTGAAGCGGAAGAGGATGCGGTGAAAATCGTTGAGGAAGGGCGCCTTCTCCTTTTCCTCGATCAGCTGCGCGAGGCTTTGCGGCACGACAAGGAGCAGGAGCTCGACCGTGGCCGTGGTCGCGAGCGCCGCGGCGAGCATCGCGAGCGCCACCCGCGTCGCCGTGCGCGCCGACTCGCCGAGCAGGTTGTCGACGGCCACCGCGCAGGCGAGGCCGATCAGCGCGAGGAAGAAGAACAGGACCGTCCACGCGAGCAGCGACCCCGGCCGCAGGTCTTCCTTCCCGAGCAGCGCGTAGGTCGAATGCGCGACCTGCACGACGATGCAGAAGCCGAGCGCGAGGTAGACGTGGCGGTTGCCGAAGCCGGCGAAGAGCTTCATGCGGCCGCTTCTCCCGCCAGGGGCAGCGAGATCGTCGCGACCACGCCGCGCGGCGAGTTGGCTTCGAGGCGCAGCGCCGCGCGCCCGCCATAGAGCGCGGCGAGCCGCGCGCGGATGTTGGCGAGCCCGACGCCGGAGCCCGAGGCGGCGGTGAGGCCGCGGCCGTTGTCGGCCACGCGCAGGGTGAGCGTGTCGCCGGCGCGTTCGGCCTGCACGCGGATCGAGCCGCCTTCGGCGAGCGGGCCGACGCCATGCTTGACCGCGTTCTCCACCAGCGTGGCGAGAATCATCGGCGGCACGCGCGCCTGGAGCAGCGCCGCCGGCGCATCGATCGTGGTCGCGAGCCGCTCGCCCATGCGGATCTTCTGCACGCCGAGGTAGGCGGAGACGAGGTCGATCTCCTCGGCGAGCGTCGTCTCGTGCGCGCGCATCTTGGGCAGCGCGGCGCGGAGATAGCGGCTGAGCTGGCCGAGCATGGCGCGCCCGGCGGCGGCGTCGGTCTGGCACAGCCGCCGCACGTTGGAAAGCGTGTTGAAGAGGAAGTGCGGCTCAACCTGCGCCTGCAGCAGGCGCAGGCGCGTGGCGAGCTGCTGGGTCTCGAGCGCGCCGCGGCGCAGCTCCGCCGCCCGCGCCTCGCCGTCGGCCGACTGCGCGCGCAGGTGGAAGACGTAGCCGGCGACGAGGATCGCGCCCGAGCCGACCCAGGAGGCGAAGACGAGCAGCATGAAGGCGGCGCCTTCGGATGCGGGCGTTGCGCCGACGATGTAGCGCGTGACGGACGCGACCACGGCGGCGGCGAGCGTGGCCAGCACCGCCACGGCGAGGTTCTCGCGCCCCGCGCGTCCCGCGCCGTTCAGGATCACCACCGCCGTGACCAGCATCGTCACGGCGGTGATCAGGAACACGGTGAGCCGGGAGACGAAGGCGAGCAGCAGGTCGCCGGCGCCGCCTTCGACCACGCCGTTCATCGGCGCGATCACCCATTCCAGCGCCTGCAGCGCGCAGAACGCCGTCACCAGGGCGAGGGCGCTCCACGAAAGGCCGTTCAGCAGGCGCTGCACGCTACATCTGCCTGAAGAGCTGGGTGTAGGCGTCGCTCACCGGCAGCAGCTCCTCGCGGCGCTTCAGGCGCACCTGGGTGCGCCCGCGCAGGTCGCGCACCACGCCGGCGATGGCGTTGACGTTGACGATGGTCGAGCGGTGGATCTGCCAGAACGAGTTCGGATCGAGCTCCTCCGAGAGCTCCTTGATCGGCTTGCGGATGAGCGACTCGCCCTCGGCGGTGACCACGCGCGTGTACTTGCTGTCGGCCTGGAAGTAGCAGACGTCCTCGACCGTGATGACGCGCACGGTCTGCCCCTGCGAGGCGTTGATCCACCTGAGGAAGCCGCGGCTCCCGCCGCCGAGCTCGCGCAGCAGCCCCTCGATCGCTGGCGCGGGCCGGCCGATGCGCTCCTTCAGGCGCGTCACGGTGGTGGCGAGGCGCGCGGCCGTCACCGGCTTCAGGAGATAGTCGGCCGCGCCCTGCTCGAAGGCGGCGAGGGTGTGCTGGTCGTAGGCGGTGACGAAGACCACGTGGCAGCGCCCGCTCGCCTGGCGCGCTACCTCGAGCCCGGAGAGCCCTGGCATGTTGATGTCGAGAAACAGGATGTCCGGGCCGTGCCTTTCCAGCGCCTGCAGCGTGGCGATGCCGTCAGCGGTCGCGGCGACCACCTCGAGCTCGGGCCAGAGCGAAGCGAGGAGCTCGGCGAGCTCTTCGCGCAGCAGCGGCTCGTCCTCGGCGATGATGGCGCGTGGCGTGTGCAAGGCGCATCAATGATCGCACTTCAGAGCGCCTTGGTGCCCGGGCACACGCCTGTGGCCACGCTGCCCGGCGTGCGGGTCGCGCTGACCACCACGTGGTCGTACTCCTGGTTCGCGAGCACCGCGCGCTCGGCGCCGTCGACCATGGCGGCGTTGAGGGCGGTCAGGGCGGCAGCGTTGATCGCGAGGGCGAGGGCGAGGATCGTGAGGCGCGTTTTTGATTTCATGCTGGTTCTCCCGGCTTCGATGAGTGCAGCGTAGGGGGCGGGCCGGGGGCGGACAACGGCGATGCGACGAAACGCCGTTTTCGGCGACTGAACCGGCGCGGCGGCGGATGGACCGGAAAGGGGGGTGGCGTACATGAGCTCCTCCATAGAGAGTGCAGGATGCATGCGCGCCGCGCCAGGCTCAAACGGTAAATGCGCTAGGCAAGCATGAGCAAATGGAATGTCAACGCGCCGGCAGCTCGGCTGCGATCCAGCCGCCGCCGAGGGCCTGGATCAGGCCGACGCTGGCGGTGAGGCGCCGGCCGAGCACGTTGACCGCGGTGCGCTCGTTGGCGAGTGCCGTGGTCTGCGCGGTGATGACGTTGAGATAGCTCACCACCCCGGCCGAGTATTGATTGGTGGTGAGCTCGACCGCATGGCGCGCGGCCTGCACGACCTCGTCCTGCAGCGTCGCCTCCTCTCCCAGGATGCGCAACGCCGCGAGGTTGTCCTCGACTTCCTGGAAGCCGGTGAGCACCGTTTGCCGGTAGGTGGCGACCTGCGCGTCGTAGACGGCGACCGCCTGGTCGCTGACCGCGCCGCGCGCGCCGCCATCGAAGATGCCTTCCGCCACGCTCGCGCCGAGCGACCAGAAGCGGCCCGGCGGGGTGAAGAGCGTGAGGTAGTTCGTGCCGCGGAAGCCGAGCGCCGACGAAAGGGAGACCGTGGGGTAGTAGGCCGCCTTAGCCACGCCGATCTGCGCGTTCGCCGCCGCCATCGCGCGCTCGGCGGTGGCGATGTCGGGCCGCCGCTCGAGCAGCTCCGAAGGCAGCGCCACCGGCACCTGCGGCATCTTGACGGCGAGATCGCTCGACGCGAGCGCGAAGTTCGCCGGCACGTCGCCGAGCTGCAGCGCGATGGCGTGCTCGAGCTGCGCGCGCTCCACGCCGACGTCGATGAGCTGGGCCTGCGCGCTTTTCAGCTGCACCTCGGCCTGCACGACGTCGACGCGCGCGGCGACGCCCGCCTGGTAGCGGTTCTGCGTCAGGTCGTAGGAGCGCTGGTAGGCCTTCACCGTGTCCTCGAGCAGGCGCTTCGTGGTGTCGGCGACGCGCAGCGCGAAGTAGTTCTGCGCGAGCGTGGCGCGCGCCGAGAGCTTCGCGCCCTCGAGCTGCGCGGCGCTCGCCTGCCAGTTGGCCTCGCCTGCTTCCACCGAGCGGCGCACCTTGCCCCACAGGTCGAGTTCCCACGCCGCGGTGAGGCCCACCGCATAGTTGTCCACCGCGCCGTTGGCGAAGTTCGGCTGGTTCGAGAGCGAGGGCGACTTGGTGCGGATCGCAGAGGCGTTCGCCGAGAGCGTGGGAAACAGGCCGGCGCGCGCCTGGTTGGCCACCGCGCGCGCCTGGCGCAGCCGCGCCTCGGCCACCTTGATGTTCTGGTTGGAGATGTCGACGCGCTCCATCAGCTTGTCGAGCTGCGCATCGCCGAACACCGTCCACCACGAGCCGCGCGGCAGCTGGTCGCGCGGCTGCGCCTGGCGCCACCCCTCCAGTTCCTTGAACTGCTGCTCGGTCGGCGCGTCCGGCTTGCGATAGTCGGGACCGACGGCGCAGCCGGCGAGCGTCACCATCACCAGAATGAAAGGCCTCATGGCGCCGTGCGGAAGCGGCCGCGGACGCTCTGCGTCCAGAAGCGGTTGAAGCGGTCGACGTAGAGATAGACCACCGGCGTCGTGTAGAGCGTGAGGAGCTGCGAGAGGATCAGGCCGCCGACGATGGCGATGCCGAGCGGCTGGCGCAGCTCGGCGCCGTCGCCGCGGCGCAGTACCAGCGGCAGCGCGCCGAGCATCGCCGCCATCGTCGTCATCATGATCGGCCGGAAGCGAAGCAGGCACGCCTCGAAGATCGCCTGCGGCGCCGCGCTTCCGGCACGCTCGGCCTCGAGGGCGAAGTCGACCATCAGGATGGCGTTCTTTTTCACCAGGCCAATGAGGAGAAAGACGGCGATGAGCGCGATCACGGTGAAGTCCGCCTTGAATGCCATCAACGCGAGGAGCGCACCCAGGCCGGCGGAGGGCAGCGTCGAGAGGATGGTGAGCGGATGCACCGTGCTCTCGTAGAGGATGCCGAGCACGAGGTACATCGTGAGGATGGCGGCCAGGATCAGCCACGGCTGATGCGACATGGTCGTCTGAAACGAGCGCGCGGTGCCCTGGAAGGAGCCGTAGATCGTCGCCGGAACGCCGATGCGCGCCAT
>DASQAW010000464.1:0-7047 GCA_035635495.1 Burkholderiales bacterium | reverse complement strand
ATCGCCATCCTGGCGGTGACCCTGCTGGTTCTTTGGAAGATGAAGAAAATTCCGGAGCCCGCCATCGTCGCGCTTGCGGCAGTGGCGGGGTTGATCGTGTATCCCCTCGTCAAAGGATAAGCCCATGAAACGCGTTGTACTGAGTGTCGTATGCACTGTGGTCGCTGCTGGCCTGTCGATGTCGGTAGCCGCGGCCGAAGGCGACTGGGACGCGGTCGCCAAGGCGCTGGGCCGCTCGGGCACGGAGCTGCCGGGCGGCATATACCGCGTCGGCCTCGGGCGCAGCGATCTCAAGGTGACGCTGGATGGCGTCCAGATCAGGCCGACGCTCGCGCTCGGCTCTTACCTGGCGTTCCAGAAGATGGGCAGCGAGGCGATGGTGATGGGCGATCTCGTGCTCCTGCAGGAAGAGGTCAACCCGGTGATGAAGAAGCTGGTCGAGGGTGGCATCGGAATTACCGCGCTCCACAATCACTTGCTGCGCTCGCAGCCTTTCACCATGTACATGCATTTCGAAGGGCACGGCGATCCGGCCAAGCTGGCCACCGCGCTGCGCACGGCGCTCGCGGAAAGCAAGACACCGCTCGCGGCTCCGGCCGCTGCCGGCTCGCCTCCGCCGATCGACCTCGATACCGCGGCAATCGAACGCACGCTCGGCGCAAAGGGGACCGCTAACGCTGGCGTCTATGGATTCAACATCGCGCGCGCGGAGACCATTACCGAGAACGGCATGTCGATTCCCATCGGCATGGGGTCCGGCATCGTCATCAACTTTCAGCCCACGGGCGGCGGCAAGGCCGCGATCACCGGCGACTTCGTGCTGATCGCCACAGAGGTGAACCCCGTCCTCAAGACCCTGCGCGACAACGGCATCGAAGTCACGGCCCTGCACAGCCACATGCTGGAAGAGCAGCCGCGGCTTTTCTTCATGCACTTCTGGGCAAACGACGATGCGCAAAAGCTCGCCGGCGGATTGAAAACCGCCTTGGATAAGGTGAACCGCGGGAAGTAAAAGCCGCCTAGCGGCAGCGATGCGGGATTCCCTGCGCCTGCCGCTTCCCGTCGCGCTCACAGCTCGCGCGGCGCGCATAGTGCTCTTCGCCGCGCCACACGAGCTGCTCCGCGCCGGCTTCCGGGCAGCGCGTTTCCAGCGCACAGAAGAGTTGATCGCGGCCCTCGAGCCGGCAGGCGTGGTAAGCCGAGCATCTGGAAAGCTTGTTAGTCCGGACGAAATCGATGCGCTCGTCGCTCGCGCCGACTACCTTCACCGTTTCTTCGTCGTCGTAAAGGAGATCGATCAGCTCGAAGCCGCCCGCCGACCGGCGGATCTGCTTCGCTGAAGGATAGGTCTGCTGCTGGTCGAGCGCGGTCCATCGGCCATAGACATAGCCCGCCGGCGCCTCAGTGGAGAAAAGGATGCGGCGCTCGGTATCCTGCCAGTACCCCTCGATGGTCTGCGCGCCGGCGCCGTCGGCGAGGCCGCATAACAGGACCAGGGCCACAGCCCTCATAGGGCGCCTCCTATGCCCGGTATACACCTTCCGGCGGCGTTTATGCCCCCGTGTACTGGAGCGCCGGCCGGTCGAAGAAAGTGTCGAGCACGTGGTAGGCGCGCTGGTAGTTGCGCGAGCGCATGCTGGTATGCGCGCCCGGCATGATCGTGAGCTGCTTGTCGGGATTGGGCAGCTTAACGAAGAAGTTGACCACGTCCTGCAGGGTGGCGATGCCGTCCCATTGGCCACGCATGATGAGCGTCGGCACCTTGAGCTTCTCCGGATCGACCAGCGGCAGCTTCTCCACCATGTCGACGTAGGTGCCGGTGGGCATCGAGTGGTCGAGCGCGAGCACCGCATCGGCGAACGCTTCCACGACGACGGGATCGGCGGCATCGCCATGTCCGTCGCGCGTGAAGATCGAGCGCACCATGGCGCGGTCGATCGGCCGGCGGTTCGACGCCTTGTACTTCGGCAGGTTCTTGCGCCGGTCGGCGAGCGTCGGGCTGCCTTCGCCGGTGTAGGTGAGGGCATCGAGCGCGAGGCGCGCGACGCGCTCGGGCTGGCGCTGCGCATACAGCCCGGCGCGCAGGGCGCCGGAGGACGAGCCGTACATCATGATCTTCGAGGCGCCGTTGCGATTCATGTAGTCCACGACCGCCGCGATGTCGTCGGCGCCCGTGGCGACGTCGGCGTTGATCGGGCGCTTCTTGTCCGATTTGCCGTAGCCTTCGCAGTCGAAGCACCAGTTGTCGTAGCCCAGGCGCGAGAACCAGTCCATCACCGAGTACTCGGGCTTGCCGGGAATCTGCAGGTCGAACACCGGCACCGACTGCACCGACGAGCCGTGCACCCAGAGGATGGCGCCCTTGCTTACATTGGCGGGACGCTTGCGCCAGACGAAGAGGCGCACATCGCCGTCGGGCGTCTTCTTGGTCGTCCAGTGCTCACTGCCGCCGGGCTTTGCATCCTGCGCATTGGCGCGCGTGGAGAAGAGCGCGCCGGCGGCCATGCCGGCACCGATGAAAGAGCGTCTGGAAGTCATCTGGATATCCTCACTAGTGTTATTTGGTTGACCAGGCTGTTGGCCAGCACGAAGTTTCCATCGGCGGTAACGCTGGTGTTGCGCACGATGTTGCCGCCGCCAGGAATCGCCCAGCTCTGGAACTGCTCAGTCTTCGGATCGAAGCGCACGACCGTGTTGGGCTTCGCGCCCGATTCGCTGTACCACAGCACGCCGTCGATGGCCGAGATGCCGTAGGGCTCGGAACGCGGGCCGCTCGGCGAGCGCCATTCCTTCACTTCGCCGCTCTTCGGGTCGAGCCGGCCGAGGAAACCGCGCGCGTAATCCGTGTACCAAACAATGTCGTCCGGCGTGATGGCGATGCGTCGCGGCCGCGACGCGGCATCCGGCAATGGGTACTCGCGGATCCCGCCGGTCCTCGTGTCCACGCGGGCCACGCGGTTGGTGCCGAACTGCACGACGAAGAGGTTGCCCGCCGAGTCGAACGCCATGCCGTAGGGCCGCGACTTCGGCGTCGGCAGGGTGAAGAGCTTGATCTCACCGCTGCGCGGATCGAGGCGGCCGATGACGTTGGCGTTCTGCGCGGTAAACCAGAGAATCCCGGCGCGATCGAAGAGCAGCGTGTGCGGATCGCCCGCCTGCCCCTGCGGCATCTTGTACTCGGTCACTTGGCCCGTGCGCGGATCGAGCTTGCCGATGAGCGCCGCGGCGTTGCCGCTGTACCAGATGTTGCCGTGCGCGTCCTCGGTGAGGCCGTGCGGCCCCGAGTTCGGCGTCTTCAGCGGGAACTCTTTTACCGCGCCGGTTCCCGGGTCGACCCGCCCGAGCGCGTTCACCATCTGGCCGGTGTACCAGAGCATGCCGTCGCGTGCGGCGAGCGGATCGTGCACTCGCGATCCTGGCGTTGCCGCCGGCCATTGCGTCATCGATACCTTGAACGGACCCGGCAGGACCGCGCCTGCGGGCTTCGCACGCTCAGGATAGGTGGTGACGAGATACTCGCGGATGAGCGCGAGATCCGCCGGCGGGATGTGCACGCCGAAATTGGCCATCATGCGCAGCACGGTGTCCCAGCCTTCCGCCGTGTAGCCCGACGCGGCGCGCGCGAGTGGATGGCAGCTGTTGCACTGCGCCTCGGCGAGCAGCTTGCCCTTCGCCAGGTCCTGCGCAAGCGCTGCCGCGCAGAAAAAGAAAAGGCCCGCGAGCGCGGGCCTTCCGATGCTCAAGCGCTAGGCCCGCTTGCGGATGTAGCCGTACACCAGGTTGGTGCGGTCGCCGCCATGCTTGTCGTAGATGCTCTTACAGTCGGCGAAGCGGTCGGTGAGCACCGCCGCCTGCTGCTTGGGCGAATAGCCATAGAGCCGCGCGCTGTTCAGCCCGAAGATGCCGCTCTTCACCGGGCTGTTGGCGGCCCCGAGCGGCGCGAAGCCGTACTTCTTCTGCATGTCTTCGGGGATCTCGAGCCGGCGCAGCGCCTCGATTTGCCATTGCGGCGCGCCGGTCCAGAGCGAGTCGGTGCCCCAGACCACGTGGTCGGCGCCAAGCCCCTTGGTCAGCGAGCCCATGATGAACGCGCACAGGCGCGGCTCGGCCGCGGCGGTCCAGGCGAAGATCTGCCCGAGGTCGCCGTAGACGTTTTTCACTCCGTATTGTTGCGGAATGTCCGCGAGGTCGTTCACCCACTCGACGCGACCGGTGCGCTCCCACTGCGCGGCGCCTTCCGCCGGCTGCACGCCGCCGACCCAGCGATAGGCGGAGTGGTAGATGACGAAGTTAAGGTCCGGCCAGTCCTTCGCCGCCTTGCCCACGTCGTTGACGTTGGAGTAGCCGACGAGATGCGGGAATTGCTTTTCGACCGACGGCGCGAACAGTCCCTTGTGGACGCAGACGTTCTTCAGGCCCGGGCGGTCCGGGTACTGCTTAGACCATTTCACCAGCCGCTCGTAGAACGGATACAGCAGCTTCTCGTCGTCGAGGCGCCACGGATGCTTCGACAGGTGCTTGTTGGTGTTATCGCCGATCGTGTAGCCCTTCCACGCATCGGGCTTGAGCCGCGCGTCTTCCTCGGTCACCTTGTCCAGCCACTCGGCCGGCCGCCCCGGCGTGAAGATCGCATGCGAGAACATGCGCCGCGTGCCGGCCTCCTTGTTCACCTTGTCGCGCGCGTCGCGCTTCTGGTCGTTGGTGAGGAAGTTGAACTTCTCGTCCTCGGAATAGGAGCCGCTGATGCAGGAGACCTTGGTGTCGCTGTCGAGGAAGATCTCCTTCACGTAGTTCGGGAACATCAGGTCTTCGATCGTCTGCTCCTTGCCCGCAAGCGCCGGGTTCCAACCGGCCTTGCCGACCGCCGCGCGCTGGTTGACGAAGGCGGTGATCGGCGTGCCTTCACGCAGGAAGTGCGTGTGCATGTCCATGATGAACTGGCCCTTGAGCCCGTCGGCGCGCGCCTGGGCGAGCTCGAGGTCGTTCGGCTCGCCTTTGAGAACCTCGAAGACGGGCTGCGAGTTCTTGGCGTAGACCTGGTTCATCGCGGCGAACGCGGCCGCCATGCCGCCCGCCGTCTTGAAGAAGCGCCGCCGCGTCATTCCCAGCTTCTGCGCGAGCTGGTTGCCCATTTCCTTGATGCGCGCCTCGAACTCCTTCTGCGCGGCGCTCTGCGACGCGGGCATGTATTCGTCGCTCGATGCGCACTGCACCGGAATGGGCGACGGGAAAAGCGATTCGGCGCCTTCGAGCTGTTCCAGTTCCTCGGGGGTCAGCATGGGGTCTCTCCTCCTGTGAAAGGCCATCGTATTACTGGCCCTGCGATAGGTAAACTGCGCGTTGCAACATCCGAGGAGGAAAAGTGAAACGTTGGCTTCTGGGGGCCCTTGCCACGCTCCTTTCCCTTGGCGCCCTGGCGCAGGGCTACCCCGAGCGGCCGGTGCGCATCATCGTGCCGCTGCCGCCTGGCGGCTCGCCCGACACCATCGCCCGCGCGCTGGCGCAGAACCTCCAGGCGAGCTGGAACCAGCCCGTGGTGGTCGAGAACAAGACCGGCGGCAGCCAGAACATCGGCTCCGATGCGGTGGCGAAGAGCCCGCCCGACGGCTACACGTGGCTCCTCGCGCCGGACAATGTCTTCGTCACCAATCCCTATATCGCCAAGGCAACGACTTACGATCCGCTCACGGATCTCGTGCCGGTGACGCAGGTCGCGCGCATCCAGTTCCTGCTGGTCGTGCCGGCCTCGCTGCCGGTGAGTTCCGTGCAGGAGCTGATCGCCTATGCCAAGGCCCACCCGGGAGAGCTCAACTTCGGCTCCTCCGGCAACGGCAGCCCGCAGCACCTGAGCGCGGCGATGCTGCAGCTGATGGGCGGCATCAGGATGAACCACGTGCCTTACAAAGGGGCGGCGCCGGCGGTGACGGATCTTCTCCCGGGGCGCATCCAGGTGTGGATCGGCGCGGCCAACACGCTGCTGCCGCATATCAAGGAAGGCAAGCTCAAGCTGCTGGGCAGCACGGCGCCACAGCGCTTTCCGAACCTCGGCGATACGCCGGCGATCGGCGAAGCGCTGCCCGGCTACGCGGTGGATCCGTGGCTCGGCCTTTTCATGCCGGCCAAGGTGTCGCCGGAGATCGTGAAGCGCGTGAGCACCGATGTCAGCCGGGTCCTGAGCAGCCCGGACGTCAAGGCGAAGCTCGCGCCGCAAGGCATCGAGCTCGTCACCAACTCTCCCGCGGAGTTCGCGCGGTTCATTCGTGAGGACAATGCCAAATGGGGCAAGCTGATCAAAGAAGCGGGGATCAAGGGCGAGTGAGCGACGCGCTGCGCGAGGTGCCGACGCCGGTTCCGGCCTCGAGCGAGCACTGGGGAAGCGACGGCATCGCGGCGATGCTGCGCGCGCTCGACATTCCCTACTTCGCGCTCAATCCCGGCGCGAGCTACCGCGGCCTGCACGACAGCATCGTCAACTATCTCGGCAACGAGCGGCCGCAGATGTTGCTCTGCCTGCACGAGGAGTCGGCCGTCGCCATCGCACATGGCTACGCCCGCGCCACGGGCAGGATGATGGGCGCGATCGTGCACTCCAACGTCGGGCTGATGCACGCCACCATGGCGGTCTTCAACGCCTGGTGCGACCGCGTGCCGATGCTGATCCTCGGCGCGACCGGCCCCTGGGACGCGGCGCGACGCCGGCCGTGGATCGACTGGATCCACACCGCCTCCGACCAGGGCGCGCTGGTGCGCGACTACACCAAGTGGGACAACCAGCCCGCGTCCGTGCCGGCCGCGTACGAAGCGCTGCTGCGCGCCGTGCAGATGGCGAACACGCCGCCGCGCGGGCCGACGTATGTGAACCTGGACGCCGCGCTGCAGGAAACCAAGATCGGCGCGCTGCCGCCGCTTCCCGACGTCTCGCGCTTCCAGGTGCCCGCCGCCGTGCAGCCGGAGCCCGCGGCGATCGCCAAGGCGGCGCAGCTCCTCTCGGCGGCGAAGAACCCGGCGATGCTCATGGGCCGCGTGAGCCGCAGCGACGCGGCGTGG
>DASQAW010000463.1:0-10918 GCA_035635495.1 Burkholderiales bacterium | reverse complement strand
GGCGAGCGCAGCAGCTTCATGTGCAGCATGCGCGGCAGCACGATGTCGTCGGCGAAGCGCGTCTGGCCGGTGACCTTCGCCCGGCCGTCGACGCGGCGGCGCGGCTTACCGAGGACCTTCATCGCTCATCCTCCGTGCGCCCTCGGCAATCGCTTCCTCAATCTGCTGGTAGCCGGTGCAGCGGCAGAGATTCCCCGAGATCGCTTCCCTGATCCGCTCGCGCGTGGGACGCGGCTCATGCGCGAGCAGCGCCTTGGCGGTGAGCAGGATGCCCGGCGTGCAGTAGCCGCACTGCGCGGCGCCGAGGTCGGCGAAGGCCGCCTGGAGCGGATGAAGGTCCGCGCCCCGTGCCATGCCTTCCACCGTTTCGATGGAGCGGCCGCCGCATTCGAGCCCGAGCAGGAGGCACGAGAGCTGCGGCTGACCGTCGACGAGCACCGCGCAGGCGCCGCATTCGCCGAGCTCGCAACCGTGCTTCGTCCCGGTGAGGCCGAGGTCCTCGCGCAGCACTTCGAGGAGTGTCTTGTAAGGAAGGAAGGAGAGCGACTGCTCCTCGCCGTTCACCGTGAGCGCGAGCTGCACCGTCTTCATGCCAGGCCTTTCACCAGGTAATCCGCCATCTCGCCGGCGATCTCGTCGGCGCTTTTCGCCCCGGCAGGGCGGTACCAGCGGGCGGTCCAGTTGACCGCGCCGAGCATCGCGCGCGTGACCAGCGCGGCGTCGCACGGCGCGAATTCGCCGCGCGCGATGCCTTCGCTGACCAGCGCGCGCACCGCGCGCTCGTAGCCGTCGCGCTTCTTGATCAGGGGCAGGCGTACGGCATCGGGCAGCGACTCGATCTCGAGGTGGGCGGTCGCGCCCTCCATTTCATCCAGCAGCGCATACACATGCGCGCGCAGCACGGCGCGCAGCCGCTCGGCGCACGAGGGTGCGTCCGCCTTGGCCGTCTCCACGGCGGCAAGCAAGTGCTTGAGCGTGCGCTCCTGGCAGAAGTGGAGCAGCTCGTCCTTGCTCTGGAAGTAGTAGTAGAGGTTGCCCGGCGAAAGCTCGGCCTCCGCGGCGATCTCGCGCATGCCGGTGGCGCCGGTGCCACGCCGGCGGAACACGCGCGCCGCGGCGCGGAGGATGTCGACCCGGCGCGCCTCGCCGCGCTTGCGCAGCCGGTCGGTCGAGGCACGGTTCGAACGGCGGTTCGAAACTTGAACCATCGTTCCAATTGTATACCTTGCGCTTACCGGGCTATCGGGGTCTTCAAATGGATTACGGGATAAGCCGGCATGCTTGGCGCATGGGCCATGAAGCACCTGCCTTCGCGCTCTTGCAAAGCGCCGAAGCGTCCGCCGACGCGGTCGTTCGCACCCTGCTTTCCGGCTCCCCCGCGGTAGGAACGTCGGGGCAGCCGCGCCTTGGTCTGGGAGAACTACCCGAGCGCATCGACCGGCTCGCCTCCGGGATGGTGTACGCCCTTGCCTGCGATCAGCAGGCGGTGCGCCTGCCGCTCATCGCCAACGCGATCCTCGCCTCGGTGCGCACCGGCAATCGCTGCGCTCTGCTTGCGCCTTCCCACCCCTCCGTCCTGCTGCGCAAGCTCAGGCTCGCGGGTTTCGCGCTCGAGGCGCCGCTCAAGCGGGGAGAGCTCGATCTCTTCGAGGTCAGCCGCGACGCCGGGAAAGAGCTCTTTCGCCTTGGCGCGGACACTCTGCTCGGGCAGCTCGACAAGCATATTCCCGAGCGCGATGTGCTGGTGGTGCTGGACGAGGCCGACGCGCTTTTCCAGGTCGCCGACCTGTCCGCGGCGGTGGAGGCGGCGCAGCGCTACGTTGAATGGGCCGCGGCCCGCAATCACACGCTGCTCGCGATGTTCGCGCCAGCGCCCCTTGCACCGCGCGACTACCTCAACCTGCGGCGCATCGCGGAAAGCTTCGGCGGTTTCGGGCTCGCGAAGCCGGCGAGCGGCGGCGCGGTACTCGAAGTCCGGCACTGGTTCGGACCGGAAGGCGCGAGCGCGCGCGAATGCTACGAGCTGCGCCTCCATGGCGGCCCGCACTGCGTGCGCGCCGACACGAGTGCCGTCGCTGATGACCAGCTGCCGCCGGTCGACAGCGTGATCTGCGCCAAAGCCGCGCTCGGAGCCGCCGCGGCATCGAACGCATGCGAGAACGTCGCCACGCTGGAGGAGGCCGTCGACGCCGCGCGCCGCAGCGACAGTGCGCGGCTTCTCCTGCCCTTCGCCGGCGCGCGCGAGTTCGAACCGCTCTGCCGCGCGGTAGCGGCGGTGCGCGCGCTCGGTCGGCCGGCTCTCCGCGTAATCGTGCGCGAGCGCGGGCTGCGCCTGCGCGCGGGCGAAGCCCTCGCCCTCTTGCGCCTGGGCGCGTCGACGATCATCCCGCTGGACGTACCCGACACTGCGGCAAAGCGCATGGCCGATGCGCTGCAGGGCACGCGTTTCGCGCGCCCCTATGACAGCGACGTCGAGCACGTCCTGGCCGAGACGACGGTGCTCCTCGCCAAACGTCCGCGAAGGGCAGCCGAGTTGCGCGATGCCCTCGAGCGGCTGCTCGCCGCCGCCGACGGCTTCGATGTGCCGTGCTCGCTCGTCCGGCTCGAGGTGCGGCATCTCGACGCTTCCAGGATGCTCGCGCTGGCGAGCCGAAACGCGCGTGAGGTCATCGGCTTTGCGCACCAGGGCAGCGTCTGGCTCTTCCTCTTTGGTTGCCCGCCCGAGGTCGCGCCGCGGGTACTGCAACGCGTCTTCATCGCGCCAGTCGAAGAAATCTCGTCGCGATGGGACATCCGGCACGAGCCCAAAGGCATCCTCGGCGCGCTTCGCGAATTGCGCAGCGAATGACGACCGGGGTTCGTGCCGCGACGCTGGCCGTCGCGCTTGCATTGGTGCATGCGCCGCCGCTCGGCGCGCAGCCGCAGGTGCCGGCCGAGCCGCCTGCCGCGCCCCCGGGAATGCTCGATCCACGCGCGCCGGTGAAGCCCCTGGAACAGGCGCTCCATGAGGTGCAGGCAAGCCGCGTCGCCGCGCCCGCGCTCGAGCGCTACGAGGCCGGCGACTATCGCGCGGCGGCGCGCCTCGGGCTGCGCGCCATCGAGACGGGTGGCGATACGCCTGAGCTGCGCTACGCGGTGGCGAACAGCCTCGCCTGGACCGGCCGCTACGACGCGGCGCTCCAGCAATACCGCGCCCTGCTCGGCACCGCCTACGACAGCCGTGCGCGAGTCGGGATCGCCAACATCCGGCTCTGGAATGGCGACGCCCCGGTCGCCGAAGCAGGCTACCGCGAAGTGCTGGCAAACGAACCCGCCAACGCGGAGGCGCGCGAAGGGCTCGCGCTCGCGGGACGCGAGCTGCGCCCGGCGCTGACCTTTCGCCTCGCACGCACCCAGGACAACCAGGATTTCACCCGGGACGAAGCGTGGCTCACCTATCGCAAGTGGAGCGCCGACCGCGCCTGGCGCTTCGAAGCGAGCGCGCTGCGAGACTGGGACAGCGCGCCGGGCATCGACGCCACGCGCAACAGCGTCCAAGGCTCGGCCTGGGCGAGGGCGTTGCCGTTTGCGCCGCGGCTGGAAGCTTCGCTCTATGACGAGCGCCTCTTCGGCACGCTGCAGATCGAGCCGGTTCGCGATCGCCTGCGGCTGCGCGCCGGACATGTGAACTGGGCGCGGCTTGCGTTCACCGCCGGCGCCCTCGCAGACCGCCTGACCGCGAACACCGTCGGCCTTGCCGCCGACGTGCGCCCGGCGATCGGCGCGCTGCGCCTGCGCCTTGACGGCTACGAGATTTCCGACGGCAACCGCATCGTCGACGGCGAATTCCAGTTCACGCCGGCATGGCAACCGCTGCCGTGGCGGCTGGAATGGTACGGCGGCGTCTATGGCCGGCGCGCAGAGCGCGCAGATGCGAGGTACTGGTCGCCGACGCCGGCCTATGGGCTCGCCTTCGCGGGGCTGCGGCGCAATTGGTCCGCCGACCGGCACGAGGTGAGCGCGTGGTTGCGCGCCGGGGCGGGCTTCACCGAAACGGCAAAGGCGAGCTGGAGCGCCGGTGTCACCGGCCGCTACTGGATCTCGAACGACATCGCGCTTGGCCTCGAGGCCTGGGCCCTCGAAGCACCGCGGCCGTCCCCCTACAACATGCAGCAGGCGATGGCATTCGTCCAGCATTTATGGTGAGCGGCAGGGCGCCGCGCGCCGCATCATCCATCGCAGCGCTGGCCGTCGTCGCCGGCGCCGCGATCGCCGTGCATGCGCTCGCGCTGCAAACCGCGCGCGCCGAGAACCCCGCGCTGCTCGGCCCCGGCAGCAAAGCGCTCCTCGCCGTGCTCTTCGGCTTCCTGCTGCTCCTCGCTTTCCGGCACCTCGCGATGCTCGCGCTCGCCACCGGCGAGCAATGGGCCAACGCGCGCGCCGGCCGCGAGCCCGCGCCGGCGCCGCTCGTGTCGATCATCGTTCCGGCGTTCAACGAGGGCGCCATGATCCAGGCGGTCCTCGAGTCGCTGCTCGCCATCGACTACCCGAACTTCGAGGTGCTGGTGATCGACGACGGCTCCTCCGACGAGACCTTCCTGCGCGCACTGCCCTTCCAGCGCCGCCGGCCCGAGATCGAGTGCCGCGTGCTGGCGAAGCCGAACGGCGGCAAGTTCGACGCGCTGAACCACGGCATCGCGCATGCGCGCGGCGAGATCGTGGTCTGCATCGACGGCGACAGCATCCTGCACCGCGATGCGCTGAAGCGCTGCGTCACCCATTTCGCCGACCCGCGCATCGGCGCGGTGGCCGGCAATGTACGCGTAGCGAACCGCGCGAGCGCCTGGTCGGCGCTGCAGGCGCTCGAGTACATCGCCGGCTACGGCTTGAACAAGCGCGCCCAGAGCCTCGCCCGCGTGGTGACCGTCGTGCCAGGCCCGCTCGGCGCATTCCGCAAGCGCGCGCTCTCGGCGGTGAATGGCTACGAGGGAGATACCTTCGCCGAGGACTTCGATCTCACCGTCAAGCTGCTCGCCGCCGGCTGGCACGTCGTCTACGAGCCGCGCGCCATCGTCTTCACCGAAGCGCCCGAGCGCGCCGTCGAGCTCCTGAAGCAGCGCTACCGCTGGACGCGCGGCTCCCTGCAGGCGCTGCGCAAGCGCAGCCGCGGCTTTTTCAGCCCGCGGCGTGCGCCGCTGCGCTTCATCGCCTTGTGGTATCTCGCCGCGGAATACCTCGCCTTGCCCGCACTGCACATCGCAGCGCAGTTGATTTTCGTGGCGAGCGAGCTGTTCTTCGAGCTCCCCGCGCTCATGCTCTGCTGGTGGCTGCAGCTGATCGTGCTCGAGTGCGCAGTGGCGGCCTTCTGCGTCGCCATCGAGGACGAATCGCCGTGGCTGGTGGCGATAGCGCCCGTCTTCCGCGTGTTCTACATGGTGGTGCTCGACGTCGCGCGGCTGCTCGCCGCGGCCGAGGAATTTGCCGCCGTGGGGATGAACTGGGACAAGGTATCGCGGCTGGGAAAACTGAAGCCCGCGAGGGCATGACATGGACGCGTTTTTCATCTTTCTCTCGCATCTGGTGCTGTTTCTCTCGCTCAGCACCGTGGTGTTCGCCTTTGGCGCGTACGCGGCGCTTGCCCTGCGCCGGCGCCGGCCGCTCGCCCGCCGGCGCGAGACCACCGAAGTGACGCTCATTCGCCGGTACGTCGGAGACCCTCATGACTAGGCTCGCGCGCATTCTTCTCGTCGTTCTCGCGCTTGCCGCGCCTTGCGCGGCCGCGGGACCGGTCGTGCTCCTGCGCAGCGACACCACCGAAGCCTTCTTCCTCGCCAATGGCGGCCGCTACGAGCTCCTGATCACGCCCTGGCGCCAATTCTTCGCGCGTCACGGCATCGCGGCGCGCGAGCTGCGCGCCGAAGAGCTCGCCTCGCTCAAGGAGCCAGGCGTCCTGGTGCTCGCCTCAAGCGTCGCGCTCGACGAGACCGAGCGCCAGGCGATCCGCGCGCGCCTCGCCGCCGGCTGGAGCGTGCTCGGCACCTGGGCACTCGGCGTGCGCAACGGCAAAGGGGAATGGTCAGGCTACGGCTTCATCGATGAGCTGTTCGACGCCAAGGTCGAGCCCGAGCTTGCGCCGACCAAGGAGGAAAGCTTCCTCCTGCCTTACGGCGAGACGCCGCTCACCCAGCGCTTGAACGCGGGAAAGCGCATCTACCTTCAGCCCACGGCGGAGGCGCTGCTGCGCGCGCGCGCGCGCAACGGCGCCGCCCGCTACGGCAACTGGATGCGGGAAACGACCCAGCCGGGTGCGCTCCTCTCCGCCGCGGCATTCGACGAGCGCGAAGGCGCGCGACGCGCCTATCTTGGATTCGCCGAGACCTCCTGGATCGCAGCGCAGGCGGATCTCGACCAACTGGTCCTTGGCATGCTCGATTGGCTCCAGCGCGAGCCGCTCCTGACCAAGGCGGCCTGGCCGTATCCGCATCAGGCGGCGCTCCTGCTCGAGATGGACACCGAGGACAAATTCGAGAACAGCCTGCGCTTCGCGGCGCTCCTCGAGCGCTATAAGCTTCGCGGCACCTTTTATTCGCTCACGTCCGAGGCGGCGCGCTTTCCGGCGGTGGTGAAGCGCCTCGCAACGCGACACGAGATCGCCTACCACGCCGAGGTGCACGACGGCTTCGCCAAGCTACCGTCCGCCCGCCAGGACGCGCGCCTGAAGGCGATGATCAAGCAGATGAGGAACCTGCTGCCGGACGTCAGGGCGGCGAGCGGTTTTCGCGCGCCACTCGAGGAGTACGACGCGACCACGGAGCGGCTGCTGCGCGCCAACGGCTTGCGCCACCACGCCGCGTCCCCCGGCGCGCGCGACGACGTACTGCCGGGCTTCTCGACCGCGGAGGCCGACGTGCCGTCCAGCAAGGCGCTGGTCGTGCTGCCGCGTACCTGGCTCGACGACATGAACCTGCGCCGCAGCGCGCGGCTGGAGACCAGCGCGGCGGTGAACATGCTCCTAACGCACCTCGACGATACGGTAGCGATGCGCGGGCTCGGGCTGTTCTCGATCCACACGCAGGAGTTCTACGCCGGCGGCCCCGTCGAGCGCGCGACGCAGCGCCTGCTGCAGGAACTGCCGAAGCGCGGCGCGGCTCTCTGGACCGCGCCGGCCGAGTCGATCGCGCGCTGGTGGCGCGACCGCGAGGCGGCCCAGGTCTCATCGCGCGAGGAACCGGGGCGGCTGCGCGTGACGATCGATGCCGCGCGCGCGGTGTCCGCGCTTCAGCTGGTGCTGATTCCTCCGGGCGCCGGCGAGCCGCGCCTCGAGGCGGCGGCGCTGCCGGCGCGGCTCGAGAAGCTGGACGATCACCGCTATGCCATCGTGCTGCCCGATGTGCCGGCGGGAAAGAGCGAGCTGAGCGTCGTCTTCTAGGTCGGCGTCGAGCGCCACCAGCGCAGCAAAGGTTCGACGATCTCGCCTTGGTCGTATCCCAGCGGGAAGAACGCGAGCCCGGCGTAGCCGGCGCCGCGCTCGGGCGCGAGCTTGTGTGCGAGGCTGTCCATGTCCTCGTACCACCCCTGCACCCAGTGCGCGCCTTGACGATAGGCGTAGTACGGCGTGCGCTCCCGGTCGCGACGCAGGCCGTGGCGCTTCGTGAGCACGCTCGCCGCAAGACGGTCGTTCGGCATGAGCGAGCTCGGCGTCTCGGCAAACGTGAGCAGGCGCCCCTTCCCGCGCACGCGCGCCCCGGGAGTTGCCGAATCGCACGACCATTCCCAGCCGTAGAGCGGCACCGACAGCGCAATGCGATCGCGCGGCACGCCGAGCGCGGCAAGCCGCGCGCGCGTCCTCGGGATGGCGACCGTGTTGGCTTCGCTGCGAGTGACCAGCGGCCCGGTGGTTGCGGACTCGGCCCAGTGCGCGTCGTAGAGTTGCGCGACCCACCACGCGATGCGTCGCGCACTCGCGGCGTCGAAGGCGGCAAAGCTGTCGCTCGCGGGGAAGAACGCGGAAATAACTTTGCCCGCGCCTTCGGCACGCTCTGCAAGCCGCTCGAGCCAGGCGCGAAAACCCGCCACTGCCTGCGGCGCCACGGCGCTGTAGGCCTCGAAGTCGAGGTGCAGGCCGGCGATGTAAGGTTCCTGCAAAAGACGCACGCATTGCGCGTGGAGCCGCTCGCTCACGGCCGCATTCGCGAAAAGCCGCTCGAACTCGCCCTCGTTGAGCAAGGTGAGCGCGATCTCGAGCGGCGCGTGCCGGCCGAGCCCCACCGCCCTTTGCGCCCAATCGCGGCTCTGCAGCGTGCCGTCGGCCAGCACCGGCGCGTCGAAAAGCACCACGCGATCGAGCAGCGCGAGCGGCATCGCCCGCCAGCCGTCGGCCATCCACCAGGGCAGGTAGCCGAGCGCGCGCGGCGCCTTCCGCTCGGCGATGCCGACCGGCAGCAGGATCGCCGCCTGCATCAGGCGCCGGCGGAATATGTTCATTGCCGGATTATCCCCGTCGCGCGCAGGGGCAACGCGGATTTAGAATCTCCAGTCTTCACCCAGGAGACCTCATGACGCTGCGTATTGGCGATACCGCACCCAATTTCCAGGCCGACACCACCGAAGGCAAGATCGATTTCCACGATTGGATCGGCAACAAGTGGGCCGTGCTCTTCTCCCACCCGAAGGATTTCACCCCCGTGTGCACCACGGAGCTCGGCTACATGGCGCGCATCAAGCCCGAGTTCGACCGGCGCAACACCCAGATCATCGGCATCTCGGCCGACCCCGTCGATGACCACAAGCGCTGGTCCAAGGACATCCAGGAAACGCAGGGCACCGCGCCCAACTATCCGATGATCGGCGACCCGGAGCTGAAAGTGGCGAAGCTCTACGACATGCTTCCCGCCGAAGCCGTGCCGGGGAAGCGCACGGCCGCGGACAACGCCACGGTGCGCACCGTATTCATCATCGGTCCCGACAAGAAGATCAAGCTGATGCTCTTCTATCCGATGACCACCGGCCGCAATTTCGACGAGGTGCTGCGCGTCCTCGACTCGATGCAGCTCACCGCGAAGCACAAGGTCGCCACCCCGGCGAACTGGAAGCAGGGACAGGACGTGATCATCGCCGGCTCGGTCAATGACGAAGAGGCGAAAAAGCTGTTCCCGAAAGGCTGGAAAGCGCCCAAGCCCTATCTGCGCATTACCGAGCAGCCAAAGTAGAGGCGCGGCCCGTTAACCGCTTGTAACAATTCGTCACCCCTTGGGCAGCACCCGACGGCTAGCCTGCTGTCCAAGGAGTCGGAGCTACGAAATGAACAAGCCGTCGAAACTGCTGATCGGCCTCGCGCTCGCCGCGGCCGGCGCCCTGAGCGCCGGCTCGGCGTTCGCGCAGCATCATCACCACGGCGGCCCGCGAGTGTCTATCGGCTTTGGCTTCGGACCGTACTGGGGTCCGGGCTACTGGGGTCCGGGCTACTGGGGCTCGCCTTGGTACTACCCCCCGCCTGCCTATTACCCGTACCCCGCCCCAATAGTCATGGCCCCACCCGCCCCGACGCAATACGTCGAGCGCAGCGACCAGCCGATGCAATCGGGTTACTGGTACTACTGCGAGACCTCGCGCGGCTACTACCCGTACGTCAGGGACTGCCCGAGCGGCTGGAGGGCCGTGCCGCCCGCGCCGCCGCCAGCGCAATGAGACTGTTCTTCACCCTCGCAGGAGTTGCAGTCATCGCCGGCTGCGCCACGCCCCCGCCCTCGGGCCCGAGCGTGATGGTGCTCCCGGGCTCGGCCAAGAGCTTCGACCAGTTCCGCTTCGACGACAACGAATGCCGGCAGTATGCGACCGCCCAAATCGGCGGCACCACCACCGCGCAGGCCGCCAACGACGCCGCGGTGAAGAACGCGGTCGTCGGCACCGCGATCGGCGCCGCTGCCGGCGGCCTGATAGGCGGCAACGCCGGTGCCGGGGTCGGCGCCGGCGTGGGTCTTGCGGGCGGCGCGCTCGCCGGCACCGGCGCATCGCAGGCCGCGGGCTACACGCTGCAGCAGCGCTACGACATCGGCTACCAGCAGTGCATGTACGCGAAGGGCCACCAGATCCCGATGGCGGCCAGCCGCTACGCGCCGCGCCCGGGCGCGGGCTACCAGCGGCAGGCCGCACCCCCGCCGCCTCCGCCGCCCCCGGGCACGCCGCCACCGCCTCCGCCGCCAGCGAAGCCTAGTTAAACCGCGGCATCACCTTCGCCGCGAGCAGCTCCAGGGTACGAAAGGCTTCGGCGTCGCTCGAGCCGCCGAAGTTGATCTGCATCGACGGCTCGATGTCTCCGGCGAACTGCTCGCGGCAGCGCTTCACCTGCTCCACCACGTCGTCGGGCGTGCCGACGAAAGCACCGCCCTGCTCGATGATCTTCTCCGGCGTGGTGGCGAGGATGCCCGCCACCAGCTTGTCGTAGCCGGGATACTGGTCGGACGACTTTCCCTGCCATGACTGCACCGCGTCGGCGAATGTTTCCAGGTAGCGCTTGCAGATGCGCCTGAATCCCGCGAGCGCCTCATCGCGCTTTTCGGCGACGTAGCAGAACTGCGCGACCTGAACCTGTTCCCCGCCCGCCCTATGGCCGGACTCCTTCCATAGGCGGCGGTACATCTTGACGAACTCCTGCAGCTGGCCGGGCTTGCCCGCGTACGGGACGATCATCAGGTTGAAGCCGTTCTTCGCCGCGTAGACGAACGACTCCTCAGTCGAGATGGCGGCGATCCATACCGGCGGATGCGGCTTCTGTACCACGCGCGGCATGAGTCGCACATCCTCCAGGTTCCAGTACTTGCCCTTCAGGTTGACGCGTTCCTGCGTCCACATCTTCAGGATCATGCCGATCGCTTCCTCGAAGCGCTCGCGCGACTCGGACATGGGCACGCCGTACACCTCAAACTCTTTTGGCAAAAAC
>DASQAW010000462.1:0-2556 GCA_035635495.1 Burkholderiales bacterium | reverse complement strand
GTCCTGCCGGCCGGTGTTGCCTTGGTCATCTCTCATAGGATCACCTCCTTTCAAAGTTGCCAGTCTTTAGTCTAGCAAAACTAGTCAACCTTGACGCCGTAGCGGGTAACCAGCCCGCTCCAGCGCTCCACCTCGCTCTGCAGGAACCTCGTCTGCTCGGCGGGCGCAACGGCGAGCACGCGGCCGCCGTCCTTCTCCACGCGAGTGGCGAAGTCCGCGTCGCGCAGCACTTCGGCCACGACATTGCGCAGCTGCGAGACGATCGGCGCGGGTGTTGCGGCCGGCGCGAAGAGCGCAAACCAGCTCTCGCCCTCGAAATCGATGCCGGCTTCTTTCAGCGTCGGCACGCCTTCGAGCTGCGGGCTGCGTGCGGCGGAGGAGACGGCATAGGCCTTGAGCCGTCCGGCCTGCACGTGGTGCTTCACCGCGGAGAGGTTGTCCATCATGAGATCGATGCGTCCCGCGAGCATCTCCTGGTGCACGGCGGGCGCGGCCTTGAACGGCACATGCAGCATGTCCAGGCCGAGCATTCTTACGAGGATCGTTCCCCAGACGTGCTGCAGCGTGCCGAGGCCGGCCGAGCCGTAGGTCAGCTTGCCCGGGCGCTCTTTTGCATACGCCACGAATCCCGCGAGGTCCGGCGGCAGGTCGACGCGTGCCACCAGTGCGAACGGATAGGCCGAGATATAGCCAAGCGGCGTGAAGTCGCGCGTCGGCTCGTAAGGCAGGTCTTTCACCAACGCCTTGTTCATCACCATGTTGAAGATGCCGCCGACGAGCAGCGTGTAGCCGTCGGGCGCCGACTTGGCGACGTATTCGGTGCCGAGGAGGGTGCCGGCGCCCGGGCGGTTCTCCACCACCACGCTCGCGCGCAGCCGCTCGGTCATCTTCTGCGCCATGTGCCGCGCCAGGATGTCGGTGCCGCCGCCAGGGCCGATCGGTACGACGAGCCGGATCGGGCGTGCCGGATAATCCTGCGCGTCGGCAACCGCCGGAAGGAGGCACGCCATAATGGCGAGGATGTGGCGCATCGCTGTCTTGCTCATTGCGTCGACGCTCAGTGTACCGACCTGGGCGCAGTATCCGGTGCGCACCGTGCGCCTCGTCGTTCCCGCGAGCCCGGGCGGCGCGAGCGACCTCGTCTCCCGCATCCTCGCGCCGGCGCTTTCCGCCGAGCTCGGCCAGCCCTTCATCGTCGAGAACCGGGTCGCCTCGGGGGGTACCATCGCCACGCAGCAGGTGGCCGAGTCGCCGCCCGACGGGCACACGCTGCTCGTCACCTTCGATACCTTCGCGGTGAACCGGTTCCTGTTCAAGGATCTCAAATGGGATCCGCTGCGCGACTTCGCGCCCCTCATGCAGGTGTGCCGCTATCCGCAAGTGCTCGTCGTGCACCCGAGCCTCGGCGTGAAGTCGGTGAAGGAGTTCGTCGCGCTGGCGAAGCAGAAAGGCGCGAGCCTAAACTACGGCTCGGCCGGCCCGGCCTCGTCGAGCCGGCTCGCCTATGAGCTCTTCAAGGACACCGCGGGCATCGAGACCGTGCCGATCCACTACCGGGGCGGCGCGCCGGCGATGCAAGACCTCGTGTCCGGCCAGGTGCAGGTCATGCTGATCCAGGGCGGCGGCGCCATCGCGCAGCACGTGAAGGCGGGAAAGCTCGTCGCGCTTGCCGTGAGCACGGCCGAGCGCTCGAAGTACTATCCGGACCTGCCGACGATCGCCGAGACCTTTCCGGGATTCGACTCGGCGTCCTGGGGCGCGATCTTCGCCCCGGCGGCGACGCCCAAGCCGGTCCTCGAGCGCCTGCACGCGACGCTCACGAAACTGCTCGCCGATGCGGCGGTGCGCGAGCGCCTCGAGGCGCAGAGCTGCGAGATCATCGGCGGCACGTCCGAGGCGCTCACCGAGCTCGTCAAGGCCGAGCAGGCAAAGTGGGGCCCCATCATTCGCGAAAAGAACATCACGGTGGATTGAAATGACCGAGCGTCGCTACACGGATCTGCACGAACACCTGAAGGCACTGGAAGATGCCGGGCTGCTGATTACCGTAAAGCGGCCGATCAACAAGGACACGGAGATGCATCCGCTGGTGCGCTGGCAGTTCCGCGGCGGCATCGCGGAGAAGGATCGCAAGGCGTTCCTCTTTACCAATGTGACGGATTCGAAAAATCGGCAGTACGACATCCCGGTCGTGGTCGGCGCGCTCGCCGCGAGCCGCGAGATCTACCGCATCGGCATGAACTGTCCGCTCGAGAAGATCAACGAGATCTGGACGCGGGCGATTGCGCAACCGGTCGCGCCCAGGCTGGTGAAAGAGGCGCCCTGCCAGGAGATGGAGGTGCAAGGGCTCGATGGCCTGCCGATCCCGATCTCGACGCCCGGCTGGGACATCGCGCCGTTCACCACGCTTTCGCAGTACATCACCAGGGATCCCGAGACCGGCGTGCAGAACATGGGCATCTACCGCGGGCAGGTCAAGGCGCCGAAGCGCCTCGGCATGAACCCGTCGCTCGAGCTGAGGCCCGGCATCTACACGCACTGGCAGAAGGCGAAGAA
>DASQAW010000461.1:0-2571 GCA_035635495.1 Burkholderiales bacterium | reverse complement strand
TATGCCGCGCTGGCGGGCAACCTCGCCATCGCGGTGACGAAGTTCGTCGCGGCGCTAGTCACCGGCAGCTCGGCGATGTGGTCCGAAGGCATCCATTCGGTGGTCGACAGCGGCAACCAGGCGCTGCTGCTCTACGGCATGCGCCGTGCCGCGAGGCCGCCAGACGCGCACTTTCCGTTCGGTTACGGCAAGGAGGTCTATTTCTGGAGCTTCGTCGTCGCCCTGCTCGTCTTCGCGACCGGCGCAGGCCTCTCCCTCTACGAAGGCGTGCGGCATCTGCAGCACCCGGCCGAGATCGTCAACCCGGCGGTCAACTACGTCGTGCTCGGCGCCGCCCTGCTCCTCGAAGGCGCGCCCTGGCTCGCGGCGTACCGCGAGTTCAACCGCATGCGCGGCGAGCGCGGCGTGGTCGAGGGGGTGCAGCGCGGCAAGGATCCGACAGTCCTCGCCGTGCTCTTCGAGGACAGCGCGGCGATCGCGGGGCTCGTCGTCGCCTTCGCCGGGGTGGCGCTCTACCAGGCCACGGGTAATCCGATGTTCGACGCGGCGGCGTCCGTCGTCATCGGCCTCATCCTCGGCGCGACGGCAATGTGGCTCGCGTTCGAGACGAAGGGATTGCTGATCGGCGAAAGCGCGAATCGCGAGGTGGTGGCCGGGATCCGGCGGCTCGCCGAGCGCTACCCGGAGGTCGAGCGCGTGAACGAGGTGCTCACCATGCACATGGGGCCGGAATACATCCTGGCGAACATCAGCCTCGACATCGCCTGCGACGTGCCGCGCCCGCGCGCGCACGAGATCATGGACGAGCTGGATGCGCGCATCAAAGCCGCCGACCGGCGCGTGAAGCGCGTGTTCATCGAGTCGCAGAACACCTGCGCGCCGGCCTGATGGTAGATTGGCGCATGCGTTGCGCCATCCTTCTTTGCCTTGTGCTGGCCGGCTGCGCCGCCATGAGCGAGAGCGAATGCCGCTCGACCGACTGGGCACAGCTCGGCGAGCGCGACGGCATCTCAGGCAACCGGCCGCGCATCGAGGTCTACGACGACCAGTGCGGCCGCTACAACCTGCACGCCGGGGAGAAGGACTACATGGACGGCTGGTGGGTCGGCAACGCCGAGTTCGTGCGCCGCGCCGACAGCCACGAGGGCACCGACTAGGCCCTAAGTCCAATTCCGCGGGGACGCGCGGCCTGCTTCAATCGGCGCATTGACGGTTCAGTTGCGAGTGGGAGTCGCCTCATGCCGCTTCGCCATCGCAGGGTAGAGCGGCGGCCGCAGCCGGCGCCGCCCCGCCATCGGCAGCGCGGTGTCGTCCATGACGCGGCCTTGGGCCATGACGATTGTGCGCGGACCGCGCACAGGCGCCTCGACGCGATACCAGGCGGGCGGTTCATTCGTGATGCGCGTGGAACCGGCTTCCTTCCAGCTGTAGACGTCGGCCAGCGCGGAGAGCGAAAACGGGGCGAGCAGCAGACACAGGCGTTTCATTCCCAGTATGTTGGGCGCCCGGCTGCGCCCGCCGCGTCAGGATTGTTCCGCCGCGAACGATGTCGGCAAATAAAGGCCGATGATGCGCGGCGCTGATTTCTACCGCGTCCGCCTCGTGCTAGCGCGCAGCGCACACTTCGGCGCGCTCGCGCCGGCAGTGCTGGACCGGCTCGCGGCGCTCGCGCGCTTGCGGCACGCGCGGCACGGGGAACGGCTTGGCGCGCCGGGATCGCGGGACGATCATCTCTGGGTCGTGGTGAGCGGCGCCGTGCGCATCAGCACGCGGCCCAAGGAACGCGGCCAGGAGTCGGTGCACGCGGTGCTTGGTGGTGGCAGCTACTTCGGCCTTGCCAACGCGGTGCGCCATGGGCCGTATTCCTACGACGCGCGCGCCATCGGCGACACGGATCTCGCCGTCGTGGAAGGCAGCCGGCTGACGGCCGCGCTCAACCAGCATCCGCGCCTGTGGCGCCGTGTGAGCGGCCTGATGGCGCGCCGGCTCAAGGTGGCGCTCGACGTCACCGCGGATAACCGCGTCCTGCCGCTGCCCGAGCGCCTCGCCCGGCGGCTGATCGGCGTCGCGCTCAGCAGCGAGCTCCTCGAAGGCGCGCAGCCGACGCTTCACATGACGCAGGGCGACCTCGCGCAGATGCTGGACGCCGGGCGTTCGAAGATCAACCTGGTGCTGAAGCGCCTGGAAGCGCAGGGGCTGCTGCGCACCGGGTACCGCACGATCACGCTGCTTGATCTTGCCGCGCTGCGCAGCCTGGCGGGCCGCGAGGTGGATCCGTTCTAGGCCTGGTCGAGCTCGAACGCCTTGTGCAGCACGCGCACGGCGAGCTCGGTGTACTTCTCCTCGATCACCACGGTGATCTTGATCTCGGAAGTCGAGATCATCTGGATGTTGATGCCTTCCTCGGCCAGCGTGCGGAACATCTGCGCCGCGATGCCGGCGTGCGAGCGCATGCCCATGCCGACGATCGACACCTTGGCGATGCGCTCGTCGCCCGTGATGTCGCGGCACTTGATGTGCGACTGCACCTGCGTCTTCAGGATCTTCACCGCCTTCGCGTAATCGTTGCGG
>DASQAW010000460.1:0-3962 GCA_035635495.1 Burkholderiales bacterium | reverse complement strand
CCGCGCAGCTCGAGCACCGCGGCGTGCAGCTTCTCCGGTGTGACCTGGTCCGGCGCGAACGCCTCGCCGACGGCGAAGCGCACCCTGGGGAAGAGATGCCGTGCGTGCCGCAGCTTGTCGGGATTGCGCGCGAACAGGCTGCGCCACAGCCCTGAGAGCGCCATCGGGATCACCGGCACCGGCCGCTCCTTGAGAATGCGCATCACGCCGCCGCGGAATTCCGACAGGTTGCCGTCGCTCGTCAGGCGGCCTTCCGGGAAGATGCCGACGAGCTCGCCGGCATCGAGCTCCTCGCGGATGCGCTGATAGGCGCGCTCGAGGAGCTCCGTGTCCTCGCGCGCCGGGGCGATCGGGATGGCGCGCGCGGTGCGGAAGAAGAACGAGAGCAGCGGCACGCGGAAGATGCGGTGGTCCATCACCCAGCGGATCGGCCGGCGGCACGCCGCCGAGATGACCAGCGCGTCGACGTAGGACACGTGGTTGCAGACCACGATCGCCGGGCCATCGTCGGGGATGCGCTCGAGGTTGAGCTTCCTCAGGCGGTACACGGTGTGGATCAGCATCCACACCATGAAGCGCATCAGGAATTCCGGCACCAGGTCGTAGATGTAGAGCGCCACCGCGGCGTTCATCAGCGCGAGCACGAGGATCAGCTGCGGGATCGACAGGCCCGCGGCAAACAGGCCGACGGCGATCGCCGCCGCCGCCACCATGAAGAGCGCGTTCAGGATGTTGTTCGCCGCGATGATGCGCGAGCGCTGGCGCGCGTCGCTGCGGCTCTGGATCAGCGCATAGAGCGGCACGATGTAGAAGCCGCCGAAGGCGCCGATCAGGCAGAGGTCGGCGAGCACGCGCCAGCGCTGCGGCTCGCCGAGGGCGAACGCGAGGTCGGCGCCGAAGAGCGTGAGCCCGATCGAGCCGAAGGGGACGAGGCCGAGCTCGACCTTGTGCCCCGAGAGCCGCTCGCACAGCAGCGACCCGGCGCCGATGCCGAGCGAGAAGACGATGAGGAGCAGCGTGACCAGGCTCTCGCTGCCGCCGAGCACGTTCTTGGCGAGGTTCGGGAGCTGCGTCACCAGCATCGCGCCGTAGAACCAGAACCACGACACGCCGATGATGGAGAGGAACACGGTGCGATTGGCGGCGGCGAAGCGCAGGTTCTGCAGGGTCGCGCTGACGGGGTTCCAGTCGACGCGCAGCTGCGGGTCCGGCGCGGGCGAGGGCGGGACGAGGCGCGAGAGCGCGAGGCCGCCCGCGGCGATCAGGCAGGTCAGCACGCCGACCCCGGCAACGCCCCAGCCCTGCTGGATCACGAGCCAGCCGCCGACCAGCATGCCGACGAGGATGGCGATGGAAGTGCCGGTCTCCACGAGCGCGTTGCCGCCGACGAGCTCCGCTTCGTGAAGGTGCTGCGGCAGGTAGGCGTACTTCACCGGACCGAAGAACGCCGACTGCGTGCCGCCGAGAAAGAGCGCGGCGAGCAGCACCGTCAGGTCCTTGAGCAGCAGGCCTGCCGCGCCGAGCAGCATGATGACCAGCTCCAGCGCGACGATGAGGGTGATGAGGTTCCTCTTCTCGTACTTGTCGGCGAGCTGGCCGGCGGTGGCCGAGAAGAGGAGGAACGGCAGGATGAACAGCGCCTGCGCGACGTTCTGCAGCGTGTCGGAGGAAAGCGCGGTGAACGCGCTCGTCTGGTAGGCGAGGAGGATGACGAGCGCCTGCTTGAACGCGTTGTCGTTCATGGCGCCGAGGAACTGCACGCCGAAGAACGGGCCGAAGCGGCGTTCGGCCAGGAGCCGGAACTGGCTCCGCTCGGACAAAGCCGTGCTAGCTGAGGATGAGGCCGATGTACTGGATCACGAACCAGCCGGCCATCAGCCCCATGGTGATCATGAGGAGCCGCCGGTCTTTCGCGAGCGGCGCGCACTCGGCCGGTAGCGGCGAGTTCGCCATCTGGCGCGACGTCCGGTGCAGGTGCAGGAACGCGACCAGCGCACCGATCGTGGTCACCAGCAGCCCGATCGTCTCCAGAATCCAGTGCGTCATTGTTCTGCTCCCCCCTGGCTAGCGGGCTAGTCTATCTGTATTCGCGCCTCGCGCAAAAACTCCCCCCAGCCTGCCGTCTCGCGGCGCACCAGGTCCGTGAATTCTTGTGGAGATTTCGAGACCTCGACGCTCATCATCTGCTTGCCGAGCGCCTCTCTCTGATCCGGGCGCGTGAGGATCGCCACCAGGGCGCCGTGCAGCCGCTCGACGACCGGCTTCGGCGTAGCGGTCGGCGCGAACATTCCCTGCCAGGCGTTGGTGCCGATCCCGGGGAAGCCCTGCTCGGCGAGGGTCGGCACGTTGGGCAACTCGGGGAGCCGCTGACCCGGGATGGCGGCAAGCGCCTTCAGGCGCCCGCTCTTGATGTGCGGCAGGAGCGAGGCCATGTTGAAGAACGCCACCTGCACCTCACCCGCGATCATCGCCGGGATCGCCTGGCCCGCGCCGCCCTTGTAGGGCACGTGCGTGAGCTCGACCCCGGCGGCCTTCATCAGCCGCTCCATGTCGAGGTGCGGATAGCTGCCCAAGCCCACCGAGGCGAAGTTGATCTTGCCGGGCTCCTTCTTCGCCGCCGCGATCAGCTCGGCGATGCTGCTCGGCGCAAAGCTCGCGCTCGCCACGACGATGTGCGGGATCTCGACCAGCTTGGCGATGCCGACGAGGTCGCGTGACGGCTTGACCTGCAGCTGATGCGCGAACGCGTTCTCGTTGATGGCGTTCGTCGACACGTTGCCCACCAGCAGCGTGTAGCCGTCGGGCGGGGCTTTCGCCACCGCCTCGACCGCGATATTGCCGTTGGCGCCGGGGCGGTTCTCCACCAGGAACGTCTGGCCCATGGACTCGGTCAGCCGCTGCGCGACGATGCGCGCGATGATGTCGGTGGCGCCGCCCGGGCCGTAGGGCACCAGGATCTTCACCGGCCGGTTGGGATAGTCCTGCGCCATCGCCGGCGCAGCGAACATGCAAAACAAGAGTGCGCTCAAGCGCATCGTTATCCTCCTCGCGTGGGATCATAACTGAATGCCCACGATCGACATCCACGCCCACTGGTATCCGCAGGAGTGGCTCACCCTCTTCCAGAAGGACGGCGCAAAGGAAGGCGCCTCGCTCGAGCGCGGCGCCGACGGCCGCTACAGCCTGCGCGCGAAGAACATCACCAACGCCTTCGACCAGCGCTTCGTGGTGGTGGACGAGCGCGTGAAGGCGATGGACGAGCGCCGCATCGACGTGCACGCGCTCTCGCTGACGACGCCGATGGTGTATTGGGCATCGCCCGCGCTCGGCCTTGCGCTCAGCCAGGCGTTCAACGACGCCGCATCCGCTGCGCACAAGAAGCATCCGCAGCGCCTTTGCGGGCTCGCCATGGTGCCGATGCACGCGCCCGAGCTTGCGCTGAAGGAGCTCGAGCGCGCGTCGCGGCTGCCCGGCATCAAAGGCATGTACCTCGCCACCAACGTCAACGGCGAGGAACTGGACGAGCGCAAGTTCTGGGACGTGTACGCCAAGTGCGAGGAGCTCGGCTGGACCATCTTCCTGCATCCGGTCGACACGATCGGCCAGGACCGCACGAAGAAGTACTACCTCAAGAATCTCTGCGGCAATCCCTACGACACCGGCGTCGCGGTCGCGCATCTGATCTTCGGCGGCGTCATGGATCGGTTTCCCAAGCTGGGCTTCAACCTGCCGCACGCCGGCGGCACCTTTCCATGGCTCATCGGCCGCTGGGACCACGGCACCAAGGTGCGGCCCGAGCTGAAGCACATGAGGCAGCCGCCGAGCGCGTATCTGCGCCGCTTCACCTATGACACCATCGGCCACGACGACCGCATCAACGCGAACCTCGTGCGCCTCGTCGGCGCCGACCGCGTCACGCTCGGCAGCGACTACTGCTTCGACATGGGCCTCGACGACCCGCT
>DASQAW010000459.1:0-1775 GCA_035635495.1 Burkholderiales bacterium | reverse complement strand
CACCCAGCCGCGTTCTTCCAGGCGCCCTATCACCTCGGCTGAAGCGGTAACGCCACGAACCTCCTCGATGTCGCCGCGCGTCACCGGTTGCCGGTAGGCGATGATCGCCAGCGTCTCGAGCACGGCACGCGAGTAGCGGGGTGCTTTTTTGGGATGGATGCGCTCGAGGAACTTCTGGTACGGGGCGCGCGTCTGGAAGCGCCAGCCGCTCGCGGTCGTCGCGAGCTCGACCCCGCGCTCCTTCCACGCTTCGCGCAGCTCCTCGAGGAGCCTCCGGATCGTGTCCGCGCCGATCTCCTCGTCGAACATCTTGCGCAGCTCGGCGATCGGAACCGGCTCCTGCGCGGCGAGCAGGGCGGTCTCGAGCACGATTTTCACTTCATTCGGATTGAGCATGGGCCAGCTTCACGTAGATGGGCGCGAAAGATTCCGACTGCGTGACCTCGATCAGGCTTTCCCTGACGAGCTCGAGCACCGCGAGGAAATTGACGACCAAAACCGGCGCGCCGCGCTCCGGGTCGAACAGCTCGCCGAACTCGGCGAAGCCCCCGCTGCGGAGCCTGCGCAGGATAAGGCTCATGTGCTCGCGCACCGAAAGCTCCTCGCGCGTGACGCGATGGTGCTGCGTCATTTTCGCACGCACGAGCAGGGCGCGCCACGCTTCCTCGAGGTCCGCGACCTTCACCTGCGGCAGGCGTTGCGCGAGAGTCTGTTCGATCCAGACCTCCACGGGGAAAAAGTCCCGCCCGAGCTGCGGCAGCGCGTCCAGCCTCTGCCCGGCGAGCTTCATCTTCTCGTACTCGAGCAGGCGCCGGACGAGCTCCGCGCGCGGGTCCCCGCCTTCCTCGCCGGGCATCGTCGGCCGCGGCAGGAGCATG
Organism: Burkholderiales bacterium; assembly: GCA_035635495.1. Lineage (GTDB taxonomy): Bacteria > Pseudomonadota > Gammaproteobacteria > Burkholderiales > SG8-39 > SCGC-AG-212-J23. The sequence goes on along the minus strand of DASQAW010000459.1, from coordinate 897 downwards.
CGCGATTTGATTTCCATCAGCATCGCCGCCATGACCAGGTATTCGGCGGCCAGCTCGAGATTCTTCGTGCGCATCACCTCGACGTACTCCATGTACTGCTCCGTGAGCCGCGCCATGGGAATGTCGAGGATGTCGAGGTTCGCCTTGCGGATGAGGTAGAGCAGCAGGTCGAGCGGCCCTTCGAAGGTCTCGAAGAAGACCTCGAGCGCGTCCGGCGGGATATACAGGTCGTGCGGCAGCTCGGTAAACGGGTGACCCCGCACCTTGGCGTTGAGCGCGGGCGTCGGAACGGTGAGCTGCACCGCCTCGCTCACGTGTAGGCGAGCCCCATCGCTTCGCGCACCTCGCGCATGGTCTCCCGCGCGAGCTTGCGCGCCTTTTCGCACCCGTCGGCGACGATGTTGCGCACCAGGGTGGGATCGTCGAGGTATTTCTGGGCGCGCTCCCTCATGGGGCCTTGCTCCGCGAGCACCGCGTCGATCACCGGCTGCTTGCACTCCAGGCAGCCGATGCCGGCCGTGCGGCAGCCCTGGTTTGCCCATTCGCGCGTCTGCTCGTTGCTGTAGACGAGGTGGAGCTGCCACACCGGGCACTTGTCGGGATCGCCCGGGTCGCTGCGCTTCACCCTTGCCGGGTCGGTGGGCATGGTGCGGATCTTCCTCTTGACCGATTCCGCGTCCTCGCGGAGCGAGATCGTATTGTTGTAGGACTTGGACATCTTCTGGCCGTCGGTGCCGGGAAGCTTCGAGGACTCGGTGAGAAGCGCCTCGGGCTCGACCAGGATCAGGCGCCCGCCTCCTTCGAGGTAGCCGAACAGGCGCTCGCGGTCGGCGACCGAGAGGTTGCCTTGCTGTTCCAGCAGAGCGCGCGCGGTCGCCAGCGCCTCCGCGTCGCCCT
>DASQAW010000458.1:0-2093 GCA_035635495.1 Burkholderiales bacterium | reverse complement strand
CCGCGCCTTGCGCAAAGGCGCTGGACCATTGCCGGTTTCGGCCGTTCCAAGTATCCCTGCTCGAACGCGATGGGTTCCAGCCCCGGAAACGCCTGCAGCAGCTCCCCTTCGCGCAGCAGGAATGCCGGGTTGGAGGGCCGTCCGTACCTTTCGTTCCCTGCCATGAACGTCTCGTAGATCAGCAGCCCCTCCTCCGCCAGGGCGCCTTCGATCGCCGGGAAAAGCGGACGGTGCAAGTAATTTGTAACGACGATCGCGGCGAAGCGTTGACCGGAGAACGGCCATGCACCGCCGCCTTCGAGATCGGCCTGCACGAAGCGCACGCCGGGAATCGACTGCGGCTCGCGATCCACCGCCACCACTTCGAGGCCGCGCTCGGCAAACAATAAGGAATGCCGCCCGGCGCCGGAAGCGAGGTCGAGGACCGGCCCGTGCGTCACGAGCTCGGCCCAGCGCCGCACCCACTCGGAGGGCGCTAGAGGTGACTCGTGATGGCCGGCGCCCGATGCCACTGGTCGTTCTTCCCGTCGACGTAGATCGAGCAGTTGCAACGGTACGTGGGAGCGGTGAGATCGATGTCCGCCTCGAACCTGACCGCGCCGCAATGGCAGCTGCCTCTGTACGTTTTCTTCATGTCACGGCGCTGCGCACTTCTTGACGGTCTCCCATGTGCGCGTGGTCACCTCCCGACCGAGAGCCTTCTCGATCAGCACCATGAACGCAGCCCCGCGCCCGGTCGGGACGTAGGCCGTGAAGACCTCGCCGCCCTTCGCCGCAAGAATGCGCGCGCCATCCGCCTCGAGCGGCAGCGAGAGCTTCAATTTCGCCGGCCGGCGCCTGAACGTGACCACCCGTTTTGCCTTTGCTGGCAGGCGGAACGGGCGGTACGGATCTGACTCGAGCAGCTCGCGCAGCGCGGCGACCGGACGCACGATGGTGTAGAAAGCGCGGCCAAGATGCTGCGCCATCGCCGCCTCGGCCTTGCGCTCCAGCGCGCGCGGCGAGGCGGCGCGCGCACTGAAGACTACATTGCCGCTCGAGAGCACCGTGTTCACGTCAGTGAAGCCCGCGCGCTCGAAGCAGCGCTTGAGCTCCGACATCCTTGCATTCATCGGGCTCACCCCTCGGAGAAATGCGACGTAGCGGCTCAGTCCTGTTCCCGCACCATTATGTATTTGACGATGCCGTAGGGATACACGGTGTGCTCATAGCGCACCTCGTACCCGAGCGCGCGATAGAGCTGCGGTGTCTGGAAGTTGAACGTTTCGAGGTAGAAGATGCGGCAGCCGCGCGCCTGCGCCCGCGCCTCGAACTCCTTCACCAGCCGCGTGCCGATCCCCTTCCGCCGGTGGGCCGAGTCGACCCAAAGCTGCTGCAGCTCGCCGCAGCGACCCCAGGTGCGGCCGACGGCGCCGCCGATCACGCGGCCGGAGTCCAGGCGGGCGAAGCATGACAGCGGCCGGACCTCGTGCAGCGGCGCCGCCTGGTCATTCGCCGCGCCGAGCCCGTCGTCGACCAGCCGGGCTTCGGGCGGCAGGTCGTCGTGAACGCTATAGCGGACGTTGCCATTCATATTTGATGTCCTCCAGCCGCCATGTCGGCTCGAACCCGCGAGCGGCGATGCGGAAGCCTTCGCGCTCATAGAAGCGTTGCGCGCCCTCATTGCGGGCAAACGTGTAGAGCCACAGGCCGCCCGCGGACTGCTCCTTCGCCCACGCGAGCATCTGGCGGCCAATCCCGCGTCGCTGGCAGCCGACCCGCACATAGAGCTGCGCGATGGATTCGCGCGACGCCGCGACGAAGCCGACGAGCTGGTCAGCCAACAGTGCCATGCGAACCGAGTTGCGCGGCAGGACCTGGGCGAGGAAGTAGTGCTTCTGCTCGGCGATCGGATGCGGATCCTTGACCCCGACGCCGACCTCGAAGCTTGCGCGCCACATGGCCACCAGCTCATCGAGCCGCACTGCCTGGAAATCAATGAGCGTTGCACGCGGATCGGCCATCCCGCGCGCATTTTCCCACTGGGCGCTCAGCCGCGAGCGGAGCGCTTCGCGGTTTCCTGGTTGCTGGCTTGCGCGCCGGCGGCGGCGAGC
>DASQAW010000457.1:0-8611 GCA_035635495.1 Burkholderiales bacterium | reverse complement strand
GCGTAGTTCAGCTTGCCCTGGTTGGCCTTCGCATAGTCGACGAGCTCGCGCACGGTGCTCGCCGGCACCGAGGGATGCACGATCAGCACGCTCGGCACGTCCACCACCTGCGTCACGGCGACGAGGTCCTTCGTCGGCGTGATGCTGAGCTTCGGATAGACGCCGGGATTGATGGCGACCGAGCCGACGTTGCCCAGGAAAATGGTGTAGCCGTCGGGCGCCGACTTCGCCGCGGCTTCCGCGCCGATGTTGCCCGCTGCGCCCGGCTTGTTCTCGACCACGATCGGCTGGCCGAGGAGCTCGTTCATCTTCGGCTGCATGATGCGGCCGACGAAATCGGAGGCGCCGCCCGGCGCGAAGGGGATGATCATGCGCACCGGCTTATTGGGGTACTGGGCCAGCGCCAGCGTCGGGATGCACAGCAATGCGAGAAGGAGGCGTTTCATTCGCTATCTATCGGTAGTGGAATGGGGCGCTTGAGCCGCGCCGATTTGTCGAAGGCTTTCGTCAGCATCAGCCGGTTGTGCGCCTCGGCCGCGGTGGCGTGCTGCGTAGCGAGGCCCATGCAGATGCGGTTCAGCCACTGCTCGGTCTCCTCGCGCATCGGGCCCCTGAGCTCGCCGAGCACCATGTCGCCGGGCGGATAGCTGCCGAGGAAGTCGACGCGCCGCGCGGTGTCGGGAGCGTAGCCCTCGCCGCTCTCCTTGGTCGTGGCCAGCACGATGTCGCGGTGCGTATCGTCCACGGTGATCACGCCGTCGGTGCCGGTGATGCCGACCTCCAGGCTGTACACCGCGCCCGGCCACACGATGGGCAACGCCCACGAGATGACCGAGTGGTAAATGCTGCCGTCCTCGAAGGTGATCACGCCCGCGGTGGCGTCGATGCCTTTGCACAGCGGCCCAAGCGCCTTGTCGACCGAGCGCGCGTAGATCTCGACCGGCCTCTTCGCCTCCATCATCCACATGACGACATCCAGGGCGTGAGTGCCCGAGATCACCATGGGCGAGATCGTCGCCGGGTCATTCGTACGCTTGTAGTTGTCGAGCGCGACCAGGCGGTTCATGAACGCGCGGCTCGTCACCAGCGTCACGTCGCCCAGCGCCCCGGTGCGCACCTTCTCCTTCACCGAAAGCCACTTGCGGCGGAAGCGCTGCGTGTAGCCCACGACCGCATCCACCTTCGCCTTCTGGATCTCGTTCAGCACGCGCTGCGAATCGGCCAGCTCGGTGGCCAGCGGCTTCTCGATCAGCAGCGCGAGCTTGCGCTCCACTGCTGCCAGGATCGGCTCGACGTGCAGGTGCTCGTCGGTCGAGATGATCGCCGCCGTCACCTCCGGCCGCTTGAGCAGCTCGCGGAAGTCGCCGGTGACGAAGTCGGCCTTGCACTTGTCGGCGACGAGCTTCGCGCGCTCGGGCTTCAGATCCGCGACGCCGATCCAGTCGACCTGCGGATGGCGCGCGGCCACCTCGCCGCGGAAGAGGCCGACGCGGCCCGCGCCGATGATGGCGAGGCCGATTCTCTTGGGAGACTTACGCAACGGCGCGCAGCGACGGCTTGAGCGGAAGCGCGATGGCCTCGTTGCGCTCCGCCGAAAGGTCGGCGGCGATGTAGACCTCCATCACCATGCGCGCATGGTCGGGCTTCACCATCACCTCGCGGTCGTGCACCACCGCCTCGAGGAAATGCACGGTTTCCGGCGCCATCGGGCCGGCGTAGGTGTGCTCGACGAACTCGCCCGGCATGGTCGACATCGGCAGCTGCATGCCCTTCTGCACCGTGTTGACGACGACGTCCTTATGGCTGTCGTCCACCATCACCGCGCCCTCGGTGCCGATCATCTCGATCCAGGTGGTGGAGAAGTTGGGATAGCCGAGCGGCAGGCTCCAGCCGCCGCCGACCACCACCGACATGCCGTTGTCCATCGTCACCATCAGCCACTGCTGGTCGGGCACGTCGCCGCCGCTCATCGCGCGCATCGCGCCGTAGTTGACCTGCGAGTACACGCGGATGGGCTTGGCAGGCTCGAGGCACCAGAAGACGAAATCCAGGTCGTGCGTCGCCTCCATCGCCGCGGGTGAAAGCTTGGAGCGGCCGCTGATCTTGGTGCCGAGCATGCGCGTGATGTGCCGCGAGACCAGCGCCGTCACCGGCTTGCCGATGGTCGCGTCGCGGATGCATTTGCGCACGTAGGCGTACTTCGGGTTGAAGCGCTGCGAGTAGCCGATGGTGAACTTGAGGCCTTTGCTCTTCGCGGTGGCGATGAGCTCGTCGGCTTCCGCCAGCGTCATGGCGATCGGCTTCTCGAGGAAGACGTGCTTGCCAGCCGCGAGCGAGTCGCGCGCCATCGGGTAGTGCGTGCTCTCGGGGGTAGCGGAGATGTACACCGCCTCGATCTCCCGGTTCTTCAATAACTCCCGGTAATCGGCGGTCGCGCTCGCGGGATTCAGCTTGGCTTTGAGCTCGGCCAGGCGCTCGGGCCGCGTCTCCGCCAAGTGCAGGCTCTTCACCAGCGGATGCTTGGCCAGCGTCTCGGCGCGGATCGCGCCGCACCAGCCGGTGCCGATGACGGCAACACCGATCTGTTTCATTTGCACTCCTTTGCTGCTGCCCCCCTGTTAAGGGGGGAAGCGAGCTGCTTTTGCGAGCGGGGGGTTCTGCTTTTCTCGAAAATCAACCCCCCGTTCGCTTCGCTCACGCCCCCCTTGACAGGGGGGCGACAAGAAACAGGGTTCATTGATTCACCTTGATGTTGGCTTCCTTGATGAGCTTGCCGTACTTGTCCGACTCGGATCTCATGAACGTCGCGAACTGCTCGGGCGTGCTCGACACCGCGACGACGCCGAGGTCGGCGAACTTCTGCTTCACCTCGGGATCGGCGAGGAGCTTCACCGTGTCGGCATGGAGCTTCGACACCATCGCGCGCGGCGTGCCGGCGGGCATCACCACGCCCCACCAGTTGACCGCGACCAGCCCCGGCGCCGCCTGTTGGCAAGGCGCCTGGTCCGGCAGCAGCGAGAAAGGCTCGGTGCCGGTCGTGCAGAGCGCGCGCAGCTTGCCGGCGCGCACGTGCGCCATCGCCGGCAGCGTGTCGGAGAAGATGAAGTGGATCTGGCCGCCGAGCAGGTCCTTCACCGCATCGACGCCGCCCTTGTAGGGCACCTCGGTGGCCTTGATCTTGGTGATGTTCTTCAGCATCTCGCTCGAGAGATGCGAGACGCTGCCGGGACCGCTGGTGCCGTAGCTCAGCTTCCCGGGATTCGCATTGCCGAAATCGATGATGTCTTTCAGCGACTGGAACGGCGCGTCGGCGCGTACCACGAGCACGTTCGGCCCCTGCGAAATCTGCGAGACCGGGATGAAGTCCTTGGTCACGTTGTACGGCACGCTCGAGAGGAGCGGGTTCACCGCGATCGGCCCGAGGTTCGCGATCATGAACGAATAGCCGTCCGGCGCCTGCTTCGCCGCGTAGTCGGTGCCGATCGCGCCCGCGGCGCCGGGCTTGTTCTCCACCAGCACCTGCTGGCCCCACAGGTCGGTGAGCTTCGCAGCGAAGACGCGCGCCATGAGGTCGGAGCTGCCGCCCGGCGGATAGGCAACGATGAGCTTTACCGGCCGGTTCGGGTACTGCTGCGCGGCCGCGAGGCTGCAGCAGAGCATGAGAGTCCAAACGATGTGCCGCACGTCTCCTCCTTCTAGTTTTCGATGCGCATCTCTTTGATGATCGGGCGGAACTGTTCCACCTGGCGCTTCAGGATCGCATCCTGTTCCGCTGGCGACGAGCCGACGGGCTCGGCGCCGATGTCGCGCAGGCGCTTCGCCGTCTCGGGATGGCGCACGGCGGCGAGCGTCTCCTTCTGCAGCCGCTCGATCACCTCGCGCGGTGTCTTCGCCGGCGCGAAGAGGCCGTTCCATCCGTCGGCCTCGAGGATCGGGAAGCCCTGCTCACGCACCGTCGCCACGTCGGGCAGGTCGGGCGCGCGGCTGCGCCCGTTGGTGGCGAGCGCCTTGATCTTGCCCGCCTTGATGTCAGCGAGCGATGAAGAGAGCTGGTCGCCGCCGATGTTGATGCGCCCGGCGATCAGCTCCTGCTTGAGCGGCGCGGCGCCCTTGTACGGAATGTGAATCATCTCGACGCCGGTCTGCTTGGAGAACGCTTCGCCCATCACGTGCATGAACGAGCCCGGGCCGGTGGAGCCGTAGGTGTACTTGAGGCTCTTGTCCCGCTGCAGCAGGCTCGCCAGCTCGCGCAGGTCGTTGGCCGGCACGCTCGGGTGCGCCGTCATCACCAGCGGCACGTACACCGCGATCGAGATGCCGGCGAAGTCGGTGTCGACGTTGTACGGCAGGCGGTTCGCCAGCGCCAGCGCGACCGAAGCCATCGGAAACGTCACGTTGTGCATGAGGAGGGTGTAGCCGTCGGGCGCCGCTTTCGCCACCTCGGCGGCACCGATCGTGCCGCCTGCGCCACCGCGGTTCTCGACCAGGATCGGCTGCCCCATCGCCTCCTGCATCCGCTGCCCGACGAGCCGCGCGATGATGTCGGTCGTCGCGCCCGCCGGGAACGGCACGATGATGCGGATCGGCTTCGACGGGAAGGGCTGCGCGAACGCCGCGGTGGCGCAGAAAGCGAATGCAACTGCGAGCAGTTTATTCACGACGTCTCCTAAAAATGGTGACTGTCACCATTTAGTTGGCTTTGATGCCCGCCTTCTTGATGAGCTCGGCATTCTCCTTCAGCTCGCGAGCGATCATCGCTTCGAAGTCGGCGATCGACATCGTCAGCGGCTCGGCGCCGAGCTTCTTGATCTGGGCGGTGATCTCGGGCGACTGCACGAGCGTGGTGATCTCCTTGTGCAGGCGCTCGACCAGCGGGCGCGGGGTTTTCGACGAGACGAGCGCGCCAACCCAGAAGTTGTAGGCCGAGTTCGGGTAGCCCGCCTCTTCGGTGGTCGGCAGGTCCGGCATGAGGGAGGTGCGGCTCGGCGCGCTGACGACGAGAGCGCCGACCTTGCCGGCGTCGCGCATCTTCTGCGCCTGGAAGACGAGCGCGAAGTAGCAGTCGGCGCGGCCCGAGATCACCTCGGTGAGCGCTTCGCTCGGCCCCTTGGTGTGCACGTTCAGCGCCTCGAAGCCGGCGGCGAAGCGGAAGCGCTCGAACGCCATGTGCGTGGCGCTGCCGACGCCCGCGTCGGCGCAGACCAGCTTGCCGGGGTCGGCCTTCGCCGCGGCGACGAAATCCTGCGCCGTCTTGTACTTCCCCGGCGGCGTGACCATCACCGTCGGGATCGTGGCAACGGTGGCGACCGGCAGCATCTCGCTGGGTTTCAGCACATCGGGGCTGAGCAGCGTCGAGACGGTGAAGGCGGACGCGTACATCATGATGGTGTGGCCGTCGGGCTCGGCCTGCTCGGCCACGTATTTCGCCCCGACCAGGCCGCCGGCGCCGAGCCGGTTCTCGACGATCACCGGCTGGCCGAGCGTCTGCGTCATCCTCTCGGCGAGGATGCGCGCCATCGTGTCGGACGCCGCGCCCGGCGTGACGCCGGAGATGAAGCGCACGGTCTTGGTTGGAAACGGCTGCGCCTGAACGCTGGCCGACAGCGCGAGCGCCAGGGCGGTGGTGAAGATCCTCATGTCCATCCTCCTATAGTTTTGGTAGCCCGAACTGCGCCGCGAGCCAGTCCGCCGTGCGGCTGCGGTAACGATACGGCCGGTTGTTCGCATTGTGCCCGCCGTCCTCGACGATCATAAGCTCGACCGGCCCGGCAACGCTGCGCGCGAGCCGCTCGGCCTCGGTGGCCGGCACCAGCCGGTCCTGCCGGCCGGTGACGATGAAGATCGGGCACTTGATCCGCGGCGCGGCGTCGACCATCGTCAACGCCCGCGCATTTCCGCGCGCCTCGGCCTCATTTTTCGCATGGCTGCGAATCCGGAAGGTCTCGCGCGTCAGCTCCGGCAGCCCGTCCCAGATCTTGTCCCATTCGAACGGACCCGAGAGGGCAATGCAAGCGCGGAGGCGCCTCTCGTAGGCCGCGGCGCGCGGCGCGTAGTAGCCGCCGAGGCTCACGCCCCAGATCGCGATGCGCTTCGCGTCGAGGTCGTTCCGATCCTCGATCCAGTCGCAGACCGCTTTGGCGGCACGCTCGTAATCGCCGCAGATCGGGAGGTCGTATTCCGCCTCGCCCTGCCCCGGCCCGTCGATGGCGAGCGTCGCCATGCCGCGCGCGAGGAAGGGCTCCTCGTACGCGTGCAGCTCCTCCTTGGTCGAGTCGAGGCCCGGCGCCATGATCACCACCGGCATGGATGCGGGCCCCGAGCCGCGCAGCACGCCGAAGATGCTCTTGCCTTCGAACGGAATGGCGACGCGCTTGCCGGGATACGGCTTGATCAGCGCCACGCCGTCGCGATAGCACTCGACCGCCTTCATGTGCGCGGCGCGCATCTGGTCGAGGTCCTGCACGAAGACGAATTTGGCGAAGTGGTAGTAGATCCCGGCGCGCACGAGATGCTCGCCGGCGGTGAGCTTGTGGCCTTCCTTCAGCTCCTGGCGGCCGAGGCTCTCGTGCACCGCCGCGCGGCGCGACCACGCGGCGCACCAGTCTTCCCAGCGCTCGAGCGCGCTCGTGACGTCCTCGAAGTCGGCGAGCAGCACGCCGTTCGAGACGAAGCGCGGCAGCCAGTGCGCAATGGCGGAAGCTACGCGGGCGTCTTTAGCCACGGATGCGCCTGATCAGGAACCAGATCCCGCCGATGATGGCGAGGATCGCGAATACGAGGAAGCCGATCATAGTGCTACTTGCGCCGCGGTACCGGAAAACCGGTGCCCGGGCGAGCGTCGATTGATCGGCGGCGCGCTCGAAGAAGAGCTCGCCGCCGGCGGGCCGCGGCGACGAGCGGTCCTCGAACTCGGTGAGGCGCTGCCCGCCGCCGCCCGCGAGCGGCGGCAGCCTGACCAGCTTCAGGAGCTCGGCGAGCCGCGGCTTCTCGATGGTGTTCGACCACACGGCGGCGCCCGGCCAGGGCTCGTAGTCGCCGATGACGCCGCGGAAGCGCGCATCCGCCAGGAAATAGACCCGCAGCAGGCGCTCGCGGGCTTTGCCCGCCGTGGCAGCAGGCTCGCGATAGGGAAAGTACGGCCGGGGCGTCTGGAAAGACATGCGCACCGCGCCAGTCGCCACCTTCGGCGAGCCGGCCGCGACCTTAAAGGCGGTGATCTTCCACTTCTGCGCGACATACGGCTTGTACCACTCCACAAGCTCGGGACTCGACGGATAGCCGTGCTCCTTCAGCCAGCCGTCGAGCGCCTGTGCGTCGGACGCTTCCAGCACGGCGGCATCGTAGCCGGCGACGATCCTTTGCTCGAGCACCGTCACGGCTTTCGGCTGCGAGGCGCTCGCAGGCGCCGTGACCGCGGCAAGCTCCTGGAACGCGCCGTCGTCGACCGCGGCGAGCTCGGGCTTTCCCGGCGTCGGCACGAGGAAGCCGAAATCCTTCGCATCGGTCTCGACCAGGGCGCGGCGGATGAAATGCTGCCGCTGCGCGGCTTCGTCCCAGATGATGAGCGCCTCTTCGGTGTCGATGTGGACGAAGCGGCCTTCGCCCGGCACCGGCGCGCAGGCGAGGCTCGGCGCAGCCGCGCACACGGCGAGAATGGCCCGGCGGAAAGTCACTCTACTTTCTTCAGCGCCCGCAGGATCCGCTCCGGCGTGAACGGCATGGCGGTGACGCGGGCGTTGAACGGCGCCAGCGCGTCGTTGATCGCGTTCATGATCGCGCCCGGCGCGCCCGCCGTGCCCGCCTCGCCCACGCCCTTCGCGCCGAGCTGCGACTGGAGCGTCGGCGTCTCGACGTGCGCGCAGACGATGTCGGGCATCTCGCCCGCCATCGGCACGAGGTAATCCGCCATGTTGCCGTTCAAGAGCTGCCCGTCCGGACCGTAGATGCATTCCTCGTACAACGCGGCGCCGATGCCCTGGACGACGCCGCCGCGCAACTGCTCGTCGACCAGCATCGGGTTTATCACGGTCCCGGAGTCCTCGACGCACCAGTGCCTGAGCAGTTTCACAAAACCGCTGTCGGGATCCAGCTCCAGCAGCGAGGCCTGGATCCCGTTCGTGAAGGTGAAGCCGTATTGCCGCGGCGTGTAGTGCCGCGTCACCGTGAGCTCGGACTGGAAATCGAGCGGCAGCGTGTCCGGGCGGAAGTACGCCACGCGGCCGAGTTCGGCGAGCGGCAGCTTCGCCTCCATGGTCAGCTTGCTCACCACCGCGTTGCCGGCGATGTCCAGCTCCGCCTTGTCCGCTTTGAGGATCGCCGCCGCGATATCCAGGATGTTCGAGCGCAGCGCGCGCCCGGCGAGGAGCACCGCCTCGCCGCCGATGCCGGCGCCGCGAGACGCCCACGTGCCACCGCCGTAAGGCGTCACGCCCGTGTCGCCGGTGATGACCTTCACCTTGTCCATGGAGACGCCCACGGCGCTGGCTGCGATCTGCGCGAAGATCGCCTCGGTCCCCTGCCCCTGCTCGGTCACGCTGCAGAGCACCGTCAGCATCCCCGTCGGCTCGAGGCGCAGCGTCGCGCCATCCTGCGCCGAGATGCGCGCGCCGCC
>DASQAW010000456.1:0-24412 GCA_035635495.1 Burkholderiales bacterium | reverse complement strand
GTGAACATCACGCTCGGCCTGCCCTTCATCCGCACCTCGGTCGACCACGGCACCGCGCTCGACCTCGCCGGCACGGGCCGCGCAGACAGCACGAGCCTCGCGGAGGCGCTCAAGCTTGCCGTCGAGCTCGCATCGTCCTCGTAAGCGGTTCGGCCAGCATTTCCTGCACGACCCGCGGGTGCGCGGCCGCATCGTCGATGCGATCGCGCCGGCGCCGAGTGATTTCCTGGTTGAGATCGGTCCCGGCGAAGGCGCGCTCACCGCGCCGCTGCTCGAGCGCGCGGGCAAGCTCGAGGCGATCGAGGTGGACCGCGACCTCGCGGCGGCGCTCGCCGCGCGCTTCCCGCCGTACCGGCTGACGGTGCATTGCGCCGACGCGCTCGAATTCGACTTCGCGCGCCTGCCCGCCGGCATGCGGCTGGTCGGCAACCTGCCGTACAACATCTCGACGCCGCTGCTCTTCCACCTCGCGCGCTACGCCGACCGCGTGCGCGACATGCATTTCATGCTGCAGCTCGAAGTGGTCCAGCGCATGGTGGCCGCGCCGTCGACCGCCGACTACGGCCGGCTGTCGGTGGCGCTGCAGGCGCGCTTCGCGATGGAGAAGCTCTTCACGGTGTCGAAAGGCGCTTTCCGCCCGCCACCGAAGGTGGAATCAGCCGTCGTGCGCCTCGCGCCGCTCGCGACGATGCTGAGCGTGAATGACGATCTACTGCGCCGCGCGTTCTCGGCTCGCCGCAAGCAGCTGCGCAATGCGCTGCCGGAAGTGGACTTCGCCGCGCTCGGCATCGATCCGAAGCTGCGGCCGGAGAACCTCTCGCCGCAGGACTACGCGCGCATCAGCTCGTCTGGATGAACTCGATCTTGTAGCCGTCGGGATCCTCGACGAACGCGATCACCGAGGTACCGCCCTTCACCGGACCCGCCTCGCGCGTCACCTTGCCGCCGTTGTGCCGCACTTTCTCGCACGCCTGTTTCACGTCGGGCACGCCGATCGCGACGTGGCCGAACGCGCTGCCCAGGTCGTAGCGCGCCACGCCGTAGTTGTAGGTCAGCTCGAGCACCGCGGTGCGCTTCTCGTCGTCGTAGCCGACGAAGGCGAGCGAGTATTTCTGCTCGGGGCGGTCGGTGGTGCGCAGGAGCTTCATGCCGAGCACCTCGGTGTAGAACTGGATCGAGCGCTGCAGGTCGCCGACGCGCAGCATGGTATGCAGGAATCTCATCGCTTTCCTTTCAGGATGGGCAGGGTACGGGCGGCCAGCTCGAGGCGCTCGCGCGCCTCGCGCCACGACGGATAGAGCCGCTCGAGCAGGGCCCAGTAGCGGCGCGAATGGTTCATCTCGACAAGATGCGCCACCTCGTGCGCCACGACGTAGTCGGCGAGCGCCGGCTCCACGTGCACGAGGCGCCACGACAGGCGGATCGCGCCGCCCTCGGTGCAGACGCCCCACTGCGTACGCGCGTTCGATACCGCGACGCGCGGCGCCGGCAGCCCTAGATGATCGCAGTAATGCGCGACGCGCGGCCGCAGCGCCTCCAGGGCGCGGTGCCTGAGCCAGGCGACGAGCACATCGAGGGGCCGCGAGCGCCGGGGCGCCGAGACGATGAGCCGCGCGTCGCGCTGCTCCACATGGCGGCGTCCATGGCCCGTCTCCAGCCTGTGCGCAACGCCGAACAGCGGCAGCGTCTCGCCGCTTTCGCCGTGCACGACAGGACCGCGCGGCGTGCGCGCCCATTCGTCGAGCTTGCGCAGGATCCAGCGCTCCTTGTCGCGCAGGAAGGCCTCGATCTCGCGCCAGGGGGCGCGCAGGGGCGCCGCCACCCGGACTCCGGCAGCGTCGACCGTGATGCCGAGCGTGCGCCGCCGCCGGCGCGCGAAGCGGTATTCGATCATGCGCCCGCCGAGCTCGATCAGCAGAGTGCCTTCTGTTGTTCCTCTATCCATGCCTCGGCCATGTCATTCAGCGTCTTGGGATCGCGGTTGGCCGCGTCGATGCTCGGCCCGATGCGCACGGTGACCGTGCCCGGGCGCTTGAGAAACGCGTTGCGCGGCCAGACGAGCCCCGCGTTGTGCGCCACCGGTACGACCGGCGCGCCGGCTGCGCGAGCGAGCCACGCGCCGCCGAGCTGGTAGGGACGGCGCTCGCCGGGGCGCACGCGCGTGCCCTCCGGGAACACCACGACCCAGAAGCCCTGCTCGAGCCGCTCGCGGCCGCGCCGCGCGATCGCCCGCAGCGCGGCGACGCCGCGCGAGCGGTCGATGGCGATCGGGCTCATCAGCGCGAGTCCCCAGCCGAAGAACGGGATCCACAGGAGCTCGCGCTTCAGGACGTGCACCTGCGGCGGGAAGATCAGCTGGAACGCCATCGTTTCCCACGCCGACTGGTGCTTCGAAAGGATCACCGCGGGCCGCGACGGCAGGTGCTCGAGGCCCTCGACGCGCCAGCGGATGCCGAGCACCACCCGCGCGAGCCACACCACGAGCCGCGACCAGCCGGAGATGATGCGGTAGCGCAGCATCCGCGGCAGCGGGAAGGTCGCGAGCGCGACCAGCGCGTAGGGCGGGGTGATGACAAGCAGCGCCGCTGCGAAGAGGGCCGAGCGCAGCCACGTCATGGAGCCAGATGCTCGGCGAAGGCGGCGAGATCCGGAAACACCTGCGTGCCGGGCGGCAGGTTGCCCTCGCCGTGCGTCTTCTTTCCCTTGCCGGTGAGCACCAGCACCGGCCGTGCGCCGGCGGCCGCCGCCGCCTGCACGTCGCGCAGCGCATCGCCCACCATGTACGTGTCCTTGAGCGAGATGTTGAAGCGCTGCGCCACCTCGAGCAGCATGCCGGGCTTGGGCTTGCGGCATTGGCAGCCGGCGGCGTCGGCGTGCGGGCAGAAGAAGAAGGCGTCGATGCGGCCGCCCGCCTGCACGGCGGAGCGCTGCAGGTGGTCGTGGATCTCGAACAGCGTGCGCGTCGTGAAGAGGCCGCGCGCGATGCCCGCCTGGTTGGTCGCCACCACGACGCGGTAGCCCGCCTGCGTGAGCCGCGCGATCGCCTCGAGGCTGCCCTTGATCGGGCGCCATTCGTCGAGCGACTTGATGTAATGGTCGCTGTCGTGGTTGATCGTGCCGTCGCGATCGAGGATGACGAGCTTCATGTCGCGAGCTTCGAGAGATCGGCGATGCGGTTCATGGTGCCGTGCAGCTTGCCGAGGAAGCCGATGCGATTGGCGCGCACGCGCGGATCCTGGTCCATCACCATCACCTTGTCGAAGAAGGCGTCGACCGGTGCCTTGAGCGAGGCCAGCGATTTGAGCGCGCCAGTGTAGTTGCGGGCGCTGAAGGCTCGATCAATGTCGGGCTGCAGCTGCTTGAACTTCGCCGCCAGGCTTTTCTCCTCGGGCAGGACCATGAGTCCCATGTCGAACTCGCCGGGCACGTGGCCGGCCTGCTTGAGAATGTTGCCGATCCTCTTGTTGGCCGCCGCCAGGCTTTCGGCCTCCGGCAGCGCCGCGAACGCGCGAACCGCTTCCAGCTGCTTGGGAACGAGGGCCAGTTCCACGGGATTGAGGCAGAGAACCGCCTCGACTTCATTCGTCGAGTAACCCTGGTCCCGGAAATACCCGCGCGCTCGTTCATAGATGAAGTTTTGCAGCTCTGCATGCGCCTCGCCTAAGCCGGGCCTTCCCTGGAATGCGCCGTTGACCAGTTCGGACAGGCGCAAGGGCAGCTGACGTTCCACCAGGATGCGGATCACGCCCAATGCGGCGCGGCGAAGACCGAAGGGATCGCGCTCGCCCGTCGGCGCCTGGCCAATGCCGAAGAGGCCGGCCAGCGCATCGAGCTTGTCGGCGAGGGCTACGGCGCACGCCACCAGGCTTTCGGGAATCGCATCGCCGGCAAAGCGCGGGCGGTAATGCTGCTCGATGGCTTCGGCGACCTCGCGCGGTTCGCCATCGTGCAATGCGTAGTAGCGCCCCATGACGCCCTGCAGCTCCGGGAATTCGCCCACCATGCCGGTCAGCAGATCCGCCTTCGACAACCAGGCGGCGCGCTCGGCAAGCAGAGCGTCCGTTTTGAGCTCGCGCGCGATCCCGCCCGCGAAAAGCTGCAACCGTTCGACGCGCTCGAGCTGCGAGCCGAGCTTCGCGTGATAGACCATGCGCGCGAGCTGCGGGACACGCGTCTCCAGCCGTACTTTCCGGTCCTGGTTGTAGAAGAAGCGCGCGTCCTCGAGCCGCGGCCGCACCACGCGCTCGTTGCCGGCGACGATATGGCGCGGGTCGGCCACCTGCATGTTCGAGGCGATGAGAAAGCGCGCGAGCAGATGTCCCTTGCCATCGAAGAGCGGGAAGTACTTCTGGTTCTGCCGCATCGTCAGGATCAGGCACTCGGCCGGCACCTCGAGGAAGGCGCGGTCGAAGCCGCCGGCGTACACCTGCGGGTACTCGACGAGCGCGGTCACCTCGTCCAGCAGATCGGCATAGCCGCCGAGGTCCGCCGACTCGCGCGCCGCGGCGGCCTTCAGCTGGCGGTCGATCTCGGCGCGGCGCGCGGCGAAGCTGGCGATGACCTGGCCTTCATTCTGCAGCTGCTCGGCATAGTCGTCCGCGCGGCGCACGATGATCGGGCTTTTTCCGAGGAAGCGGTGGCCCGCCGTGGTGCGTCCCGCCGCGATACCCAGCACGCTGCCCGGCACGAGGGCCTCACCGTGCAGCATCACCACGCCATGCACCGGGCGCACGAACTGCGCGTCGCCGCCGCCCCAGCGCATCAGCTTCGGGACGGGCAGCGCTTTCAGCGCCCCATCGATCGCCGGCGCGAGCATTTCCACCAGCACCGCGCCCTTGACGCGCACGCGGGCGAGCATCACCGGACCCTTCGGCGTGTCGCGGCGCTCGAGCTGCTCCGGCGTGAGCCCATGCTTGCGCGCGAAGCCGCCGATGGCCTGCGCCGGCGCATTGGCCGGCGGACCGGTGACCTCGCTTTCGCGCCCGGCGGCGCTCGCCGCGACGTGGGCGACGGTGAACGCCAACCGCCGCGGCGTCGCGTACACCGCAAAGGCGGGAGAGGGTGCGACGAGCTGCGCCTTCAACAGTGCGCTGACCACCTGCTCGGCGAAGACCTCCGACAGCGCGCGCAGCGCTTTCGGCGGCAGCTCCTCGGTGAGGAGCTCGACCAGCAGCGTGGCGTTAGCCATGGGCGAGGGGGAAGCCGAGCCGTTCGCGCGATTCGTAATAGGACTGCGCCACCGCCTTCGCCAGCCCGCGCACGCGTCCGATGTAGGCCTGCCGCTCGGTGGTCGAGATGGCGCCGCGCGCGTCGAGCAGATTGAAGCTGTGCGAGCAGCGCAGCACCATCTCGTAGGCCGGCAGCACGCACTGCGCCTCGATCAGGCGCTTCGCCTCGGACTCGTATTCGCCGAAGTGGCGGAACAGCATGTCGGTATTGGCGAGCTCGAAGTTGTAGCGCGACTGCTCGACCTCGTTCTGGTGGTAGACATCGCCATAGCGCACGCCATCGACCCAGACGAGGTCGAAGACGCTTTCCTTGCCCTGCAGGTACATCGCCAGGCGCTCGAGACCGTACGTGATCTCGCCGAGCACCGGCTTGCAGGCGAGGCTGCCGACTTCCTGAAAGTAGGTGAACTGCGTGATCTCCATGCCGTCGAGCCATACCTCCCAGCCGAGGCCCCACGCGCCTAGCGTGGGCGATTCCCAGTCGTCCTCGACGAAGCGGATGTCGTGCTCCTTCGGATTGACGCCGAGCATGACGAGCGACTGCAGATAGCGATCCTGGATGTCGGCGGGCGAGGGCTTCAGCACCACCTGGTACTGGTAATAGTGTTGCAGGCGGTTGGGATTCTCGCCGTAGCGGCCGTCCTTCGGCCGGCGCGAGGGCTGCACATAGGCGGCGTTCCACGGCTCGGGCCCGATCGCGCGCAGGAAGGTCGCGGTGTGGAAAGTACCCGCGCCCACCTCCATGTCGTAGGGCTGCAGCAGCACGCAGCCTTGGCGATCCCAGAACTCGTTCAGCCGCAGGATCAGTTGTTGGAAGCTCAGCATGAAGCCACGGGATTCTACCGGCTGCGCCGTGCGATCCATGTGAGCGCGATGAGCACGCCCACGCACAGCACGACGATCGGCCAGTCGCGCCAGCGGACGTACGGCGTCGCGCCGACATAAGCCTGCGCGGTGACTTCGAGCCGGCCTTCGGTGAACTGTGGCAGGCGCGCTTGCACGCGGCCGTCGGCTTCGATCGCCGCGGTGATTCCCGTATTGGTGGCCGTGAGATACGTGCGCCCGGTCTCGATGGCGCGCGCCTGCGCGATCTGCAGGTGCTGCGCCGGCGCGAGCGAGTCGCCGAACCACGCCACGTTCGACAGGTTGACGAGCAGCGTCGCTTCGGGGAGCTGCCGGGCGATCTCCTCGCCGAAGGCGTCCTCGTAGCAGATGTTGACGGCGACGCGCTGTCCGGCGGCCTCCAGCGGCTTGCGCGCGCGGCCGCTCGAGAGATCCGCCATCGGGACGTTGACGAGGCGCAGCGTCCAGGCGAGCCCCGGCGGCGCGAACTCGCCGAAGGGGACGAGATGCACCTTGTGATAGGCCTGGACCGGCGCGCTGCCGAGCGTCACCGCGCTGTTGTAGTACTCGTCCGGCCCGCGGCGGGTGAGCACGCCGAGGAGCAGGTCGCCGCCGTTTCGCTTGGCGATGGCGTCGAGCCGCCGCAAATAGTCCGGGTCCACCGTGTCCAGAAAGCGCGGTATCGCCGTCTCCGGAAACACGATGAGCCGCGCGCGCGTCGCTTCGGCGAGGCGCGCGTAGGTCTCGAGCGTGCGCTCGTAGCGCTGCGGGTCGAACTTGAGCGACTGCTCGATGTTTCCCTGCAGGAGTGCGGCGCCGAGCGGCGCCCCTTGCGGCGCGGTCCAGTGGACGTGCCGCAGCGCATGGCCGCCGAGGATGATCGCCACCAGCGCTCCGAGCGCATATCCCATGGCCACGCGGCGCGTGGCCAACCAGACGAGACCGGCGAGCGCGACGGTGAGGAAGGTAAGCGCGAACACGCCGCCGAGCGGCGCGTAGCCCTGCAGCGGCCAGCCGATCGCCGCATAGCCGAGCGAAAGCCAGGGAAAGCCGCTCAGCACCCAGGAGCGCAGCCACTCGAAGAGCGTCCACGCCGCCGGAATCAGCAGGCACGCCCGCACGGCAGGATGCGCGGGAATGCGCGCCTGCAGCCATCCGGCGGCGGCGGGAAAGAGCGCGATGAACGCACAGAGGAGGAAAGTCGCGAGGCCTGCGACCGGCGCCGGCATGCCGCCGATGTCGTGCAGGCTGACGTAGATCCAGGACACGCCGCCCAAGAAGAGGCCCAGGCCGAACGCGAAGCCGCGGGCGAGGGAAGCCTTCGGCGGCGCGTCGTGCCACGCATGCACGAGCCAGGCGCAGGTGGCGAGCAGCAGCGGATAAGCGCCGAGCGGCGCGAACGCGGCGACGCTGGCCGCGCCGGCCAGCAAGGAAACGAATAATGTCCGGCTGTTCAAGTCGCCTGAAGGCGGCGGCTCACGTCTTGGGCTTGTCGACGAGCAGCGTGTAGACGCGCCGGCTGTCGGCGCGCAGCACCTGGAAGCGCAGGCCCTCGATGACCACGGTCTCGCCGCGCTTCGGCAGCCTGCCCAGATGCGCGATCACCACGCCGCCGATCGTGTCGGAGGCGTCGTCCGAGAAATGCGCGCCGAAGGCGGCCTTGAAATCGGCGACCTGCGTCAGCGCCTTGACGCGGAAGCGGCCGCCGGGCTCGGGGATGATGTTGTCGGAGGCCTCGTCGAAGTCGTACTCGTCCTCGATCTCGCCCACGATCTGCTCCAGCACATCCTCGATCGTCACCAGTCCGGAGACGCCACCATATTCATCGACCACGATCGCCATGTGGTTGCGGCTCGCGCGGAACTCGCGCAGGAGCACGTTCAGGCGCTTCGCCTCGGGCACGAACACCGCGGGGCGCAGCATCTCGCGCACGTTGAATTCCTCCTGGCCGGCGTAGTGGCGCAGGAGGTCCTTGGCGAGCAGGATGCCGATGACGTCGTCGCGGTTCTGGTCGATCACCGGGAAGCGCGAGTGCGCGGTGGCGATCACCTGCGGGATGAAGCTTTCGACCGGCTCGTTGATGTCGATGAAATCCACCTGCGCGCGCGGGATCATGATGTCGCGCACCTGCATCTCGGAGACGTTGAGCGCGCCCTCGATGATCGACAGCGCGTCGGCGTCGAGCAGGTTGCGGGAGTACGCCGAGCGCAGCAGCTCGACCAGCTGGTCGCGATCGCTCGGCTCGCGCATCAGCAGCGCCGAGAGACGTTCGAGCAGGCTGGGACGCGCGGGATCGTTCATCCGTGCGGGCTCATTCTACCGTGTAGGGGTCGCAGAAGCCGATGCGCCGCAGGATACGGATTTCGCGCGCTTCCATCCTGCGCGCGCTTGCCTTGTCATCGTGCACGTGACCGCGCAGGTGCAGCACGCCGTGCACCACGAGGTGCGCGTAGTGGGCGCGCAGGGTCTTCCTCTGCGCGCGCGCCTCGCGCGCGATCACCGGGTGGCAGAGCACGACGTCGCCCGCGCGGCCGTCCGGAAAACTGAGCACGTTCGTCGCATAGTCGCGCCGGCGGAATCGCCGGTTGAGCGCGCGGCCCTCGCGTTCACCGACGATTCTTATCGTGCCGCGGCTGGCACTGGCGGCGCGGGCCCATGCGCGCAGAGCGCTTGCACTGGGCAAGCCGCGGCGTGGCACAGCGTACTGGACCGCGACGCTACTCCTGGTCGGTGTGCGCTTCGTACGCATCGATGATGCGCGCGACCAGCGGGTGCCGCACCACGTCCTGCGCGCCGAACTGCGTGAAAGCGATGCCGCGCACGCCCTCGAGGATGCGCCGCGCCTCGATCAGGCCGCTCTTCTGCCCGCGCGCCAGGTCGATCTGCGTGATGTCGCCGTTGACCACCGCCTTCGCGCCGAAGCCGATGCGCGTGAGGAACATCTTCATCTGCTCGGGCGTCGTGTTCTGCGCCTCATCGAGGATGATGAAGGCGTGGTTCAGCGTGCGGCCGCGCATGTAGGCGAGCGGCGCGAGCTCGATGGTGCCGCGCTCGAGGAGCTTGCCGGTCTTCTCGAATCCCATCAGGTCGAACAGCGCGTCGTAAAGCGGCCTAAGGTAGGGGTCAACTTTCTGCGCGAGGTCGCCGGGCAGGAAGCCGAGGCGCTCGCCCGCCTCCACCGCGGGCCGCACCAGCACGATGCGCTTCACCTTGTCGCGCTCGAGCGCGTCGACCGCGCAGGCCACCGCGAGGTAGGTCTTGCCGGTGCCCGCCGGCCCGATGCCGAGCGTCAGGTCGTGCGCCAGGATGTTCTCGATGTACTGCACCTGGTGCGGCGTGCGGCCATGCAGGTCGGTGCGCCGCGTGAGGAGCTGCGGGCCTTCCGCGGGCGGCTTCACGTCGCGCAGGAGCTCGGTGAGCCCGAGCTGCACGTCGTCGAGCGTCAGCTCGCCGGTGGCACGGTCGTAGAAGTGCTCGAGCGCCTGCGCCGCGCGCTGCGCCTTCTCGCCGCGCACGGTGAAGCGCGCGCCGCGCCGCGCGATCCTCACGTCGAGTGCCGACTCGATCTGCCGCAGGTTCTCGTCGAGCGAGCCGCACATGCGTGCGAGGCGCTGGTTGTCGACGGGGTCGAGCTTGACCTCGACCGGCTTCGCCCTCATGCCGGGAGTTCGCCCCGCAGCGAATGCGGCCGGCGCTCGGTGATGCGCACGTCCACGAACCGCTCGACGAGCTCCGCCGGCCCGGGGAAGTTGACGATGCGGTTGTTGCCGGTGCGGCCCGCGAGCTCGTGGCTGCGCTTCGTCGACATGCCTTCGACCAGCACGCGCTCCACGGAACCGATCATGCGCTCGGCCACGGCGTCGGCCTGCGCCTGGATCTGCGCCTGCAGCCGCTGCAGCCTGCCCCGTTTTTCGGATGGAGAGACCCCGTCCGGCAGCTCGGCCGCGGGCGTCCCCGGCCGCGGGCTGTAGATGAAGCAGAAGGAATCGTCGAGCCCGAGCTCGCGCGCGAGCTTGAGCGTCGCCTCGAAGTCGGCGTCGCTCTCGCCCGGAAAGCCGACGATGAAGTCCGAGCTGACGCTGATCCCCGGCCGCGCGGCGCGCAGGCGGCGCAGGATCGAGCGGTACTCGAGCGTGGTGTAGCCGCGCTTCATGGCGGCGAGGATGCGGTCCGAACCCGACTGCACCGGCAGGTGCACGTGCGGCGCGAGCTTCGGCAGCGCTGCGTGCGCGTCGATCAGCCGCTGCGTGAACTCGCGCGGATGCGAGGTCGTATAGCGGATGCGCTCCAGCGGCAGTTCAGAGACGAACTGCAACAGTTCGGCGAAGTCGGCCATCCGGCCATTGATCTCGGCGCGCCAGGCGTTCACGTTCTGGCCGAGCAGCGTCACCTCTTTCACGCCCTGGCGCGCGAGCGCCGCGATCTCGGCGATGACATCGGCAAACGGGCGCGAGACCTCTTCGCCGCGGGTGTACGGCACGACGCAGAAGCTGCAGTACTTGCTGCAGCCCTCCATGATTGAGACGAAGGCGCGCGCGCCTTCGGCGCGCGGCGCGGGCAGCGCGTCGAACTTCTCGATCAGCGGAAAGCTGATGTCGACCTGCGGCCGGCCCGTGGCGCGGCGCTGCTCGAGGAGCTGCGGCAGCCGGTGCAGCGTCTGCGGGCCGAACACCACGTCGACGAAGGGCGAGCGCTCGACGATCCCCGCGCCTTCCTGGCTCGCGACGCAGCCGCCCACCGCGATCATCAGGCCGGGCTTCGCGCGCTTCAGGTGACGCACGCGGCCGAGGTCGGCGAACACCTTCTCCTGCGCCTTCTCGCGCACCGAGCAGGTGTTGAACACGATCAGATCCGCGTCTTCGGGGCGCTCGGCGCGCTCCATGCCTTCGCTGGCGCGCAAGACGTCGGCGATCTTGTCCGAGTCGTACTCGTTCATCTGGCAGCCGAACGTCCGCAGGTAGAGCTTGGGCATCAGCGCGCCGCTTCCTCGGGCGTCAGGATCCAGACCTGGCGCACCTGCCCGCTCGCGTCGAGCCGGTATTTGACGAGCGCGTCGGAGGGCAGCGCCGTCGGCACGATCACGCGGTTCGACGCGTCGCGGATCTGCGCGCCGGGCGCGAGCTGCGCGCGCTGACCGTTCAGCTGCACGATGTTCTCCTCCACGTGGCGGATCTGCGCGCGCTCGGCGTCCGCGGGAATGGTGCGCAGCTGCGCCGCGGCGGCGCCGGCAAACAACAGGGCGATGGCGAGGGCGGTTCTCATCGGGCGGCCGCGTGAAGAGGGAAATGGTGGCGAATCAGGGACTCGAACCCCGGACACACGGATTATGATTCCGCTGCTCTAACCAGCTGAGCTAATTCGCCACGTCAAGGGACGGCATTATAAGCCCGCAAGCCTACGATCTCGCCGTCGTCGGCGGTGGCCCGGTGGGCGCCAGCCTGGTGCGCGCGCTCGAGGGTCTCTCGATCGCTTTCATCGCGCCCGCGCCGGACGTTGCTCGGCAAGCGGGCTTCGACGCGCGGGTCTACGCGCTGAGCCCGGGCAACGTCGACTTCCTGCGCGCGCTGGGCGTGTGGCAGCGCTTGCCGGCCGAGCGTCTCGCCCCCGTGCACGCCATGCGCATCTTTGGCGACGATTCGCGCGCGGCGCTGGAGTTCGACGCCTATGAGGCGGGCGTGCCCGAGCTCGCGTGGATCGTGGAGGACAACGAGCTGCAGCGCGCGCTGTGGTCGGGGCTCTCGGGCATGGCACAGCACTGCGAGCGGCTGGAGATCGGCGCCGAGCGCGCCGTGCTGTCGTTCGCCGATGCACCGCCGCTCGCGGCGCGGCTGGTGGTCGGCGCCGACGGCGCGCACTCGTTCGTGCGCGGCGCGGCGGGCATCGCCGCGGCCGAGCGCGATTACGAGCAGGCGGCGCTCGTCGCCAATTTCCGCTGCGAGAAGCCGCACCGCGGTGTCGCGTATCAGTGGTTCCAGGGCGGACCGGTGCTCGCGCTCCTGCCGCTGCCGGGCGAGCAGGTGTCGATGGTGTGGTCGCTGCCGGCAGAGGAGGCGCAGCGCGTCGCAAACCTGGATCCACAAGGCATGGCAGACGAGGTGGAACGAGCAGCGCATGGCGTACTCGGCGCACTGACAGTGGCGTCGCCCGCCCGCAGCTTTCCGCTGCGGCGGCTTGCCGCGCGCAAGCTCGTGGCGCCGCGCGTCGCGCTGGTGGGCGATGCGGCGCACGTCATCCATCCGCTCGCCGGCCAGGGCCTGAACCTCGGGCTGCAGGACGCGCGCGCCCTTGCGGAAACGATCACGAATCGGGAACCCGGGCGCGATCCGGGCGACTACCGGCTGCTGCGTCGCTATGAGCGGCGGCGGGCCGAACCCCTGTTGGCCATGGATGCGGTAGTCTCCGGGCTGTTTGCGCTTTACGGCGCGCGCAATGGCCTCGTGGGCCGAGCGCGCAATGCCGGGTTGAACCTGACCGACCGGCTGCCGGTCCTAAAGAACATCCTCATGCGACAGGCGATGAGCTAATGCGCGCAATCTTGATCGGCTTGCTGCTCTGTGCCACCGCGGCATTTGCCGACGAGGCGCAGATCCGCAAGGTGGTGGAAGCGAAGCTCGGCGGCGTCAAGGTCGAAGGCATCCAGCAAGGGCCCCTCGGGCTCTATGAGGTGCGCTTCCGCGTGCCGGCCGGCGTCCGCGTGGTCTACACCGATGCCAACGCCACCCACATCTTCCGCGGCCAGATCTACGAGACCGCGACCGACCGCGACGTCACCGAGGAGCGGCTGCGCAAGCTGAACGCGATCAAGTTCGAGTCGCTGCCGCTCGACCAGGCGGTGAAGATCCAGCGCGGCAACGGCAAGCGCGTGATGGCGATGTTCTCCGACCCGTACTGCCCCGCCTGCAAGCAGTTCGAGAAGACCCTGCAGCAGATCGACGACGTCACCATCTACGTCTTCATGTTCCCCGTGATCCGCCCGGAGCTCGCGGACCATTCCAAGGCGGTGTGGTGCTCGCCGGATCGCGCGACCGCCTGGCTCGACCTCGCCCTGCGCGGCAACTCGCCGCGGGTGGCGGCCAGTTGTGCCAACCCGGTCGACAAGAACCTGCAGCTCGGGCGCACGCTTGGCGTGAACAGCACGCCGACGCTCGTGCTCGGCAACGGCGAGCGCATCACGGGTGGCCTGAGCAAGGCCGACCTGGTCGACGTCCTGGACGCCAAGCCTTAGTCGGTGCGCGGCAGCGGCTCACCGCGCGGCCAGAGCAGCCACATCTTGCCGCTCTGGCGCATGCGGCCTGCCTGAGCGCCGGCCTCCGGCCCCGTACCCCAGAAGAAGTCCGCGCGCACCGCGCCGCGGATCGCGCCGCCGGTGTCCTGCGCCGCGGCGAGGCGGATGAGCGGCTGATCCGATAGCGGATGCGTGGTGGCCAGGAACACCGGCGCGCCGAGCGGGATGAAGCGCCGGTCCACCGCCAGGCTGTACTGCGGCGTGAGCGGCACGCCGAGCGCGCCGCTCGCGCCGCGCGGGTCGGCCGACTCGCGGAAGAACACGTAGCTCGCGTTGACGTTGAGCGCGTCCTGCAGCTTGTCCGGATTCAGCGCCGCCCAGGCCTTGATGCCCTGCATCGACGCCTGCTCGAGCGTCATCTCGCCGCGCTCGATCAGGTAGCGGCCAAGCGAGCGATAAGGATGGCCGTTCTGGTCGGCAAAGGAAAGGCGGATGCGCTCGCCGTTGTCGAGCTCGAGTTGGCCCGAGCCCTGGATCTGCAGGAAGAAGAGCTCGACCGGATCGGCGGTCCAGCCGAGGATCGGCGCGCGGAAATTCTCGCCGCGCGCTTCGATCTCCGCGCGGCTGTAGTAGGGCACCACGCGCCGCCCGTCCAGACGGCCGCGCAGCCGGAGATTGCGCACTTCGGGAGCGATCGGCGCGAGGTCGACGACGACGAGGTCGTCGGGCACGCCGTACACCGGAAAGCGGTTCGTCTCGTCGCGCGTGCGGCTGCCGCGCAGGATCGGCTCGTAGTAGCCGGTGATCGTGCCGCTGTCGCCGCTCTCGCTGCTGACGAGCGCGTACGGCACGAATGTGCTCTCAAAGAAGCGGCGCGCCCCGGCTTCATCGCCCACCGGGATGGTCGTCGCGATGCCGCAGGCGCCGAGCAGGGTCGCCGGCGCGCGCGGGCAGCCGGCGAGAAAGGCGCCCAGGCTCGGCTCGAGGCGGGTCGCGTCCCAGCCGGGCAGCGCGGCGAACGAAGTCTCGACGTACTGCGCGCGCTCCGGCGCGGGCTTCGGCGGCGGGCACACCGGGCAGGGCTTCTCCGGTACCTGCACGCAGGCGCTCAGTAGAATCGCGAGCAGGCAGATCAGCCGCGTCATGTGGATCGTCTACCTCGAAATCGTGCTCGCGCTCGCCGTGGCGATCTTCATCGTCTGGTTCACCTGGCCGAGGAAGCCCAAGTGATCAGTGCAGGACGCGCGGAATGGAGAGGGTGAACTCCGGGATCGCCGCCTCGAAGCGCGTGCCGTCCTCCGCCACCATCTGGTAGCTGCCGCGCATCGTGCCGACCGGCGTGGCGATCGACGCGCCGCTCGTGTACTCGTAGCTCTCGCCGGGCTGCAACAGCGGCTGGGCGCCGACCACGCCCAAGCCCCGCACTTCCTGCACCAGGCCCTGCGAGTCGGTGATGATCCAGTGCCGGCTGATGAGCTGTGCCGCGACGCTGCCCGCGTTGCGGATGGTGATGGTGTAGGCGAAGACATAGCGACTCGCCGCCTCGTCGGACTGATCGACGAGGTACTGCGTCTGCGCGCTCACCGCAACGTCATATTGGTTTTGCTGCGCCATGGCCGCATTGTAAACTCGCTCCGACAATGACCTATCGCATCGCGCCGAGCATCCTCTCCGCCGACTTCGCGAGGCTCGGCGAGGAGGTGCAGGCGCTCGAGCGCGCCGGCGCCGATCTGATCCACTTCGACGTAATGGACAACCATTACGTGCCGAACCTGACCGTCGGCCCGCTGGTGTGCGCGGCGCTGCGTCCGCACGTAAAGCTGCCGCTCGACGTGCACCTGATGGTGACGCCGGTCGACTCGCTGGTGGCGCCGTTCGCCAAGGCGGGCGCCAGCATCATCAGCTTTCATCCCGAGGCGACCGAGCACGTCGATCGCACGATCTCGCTCATCAAGGAGAACGGCTGCAAGGCCGGCCTGGTCCTCAACCCGGCGACGCCTTTGTCCTGCCTGGACTACACGCTGGAGAAGCTCGACCTCGTGCTCCTGATGTCGGTGAATCCGGGCTTCGGCGGCCAGCAGTTCATTCCGTCGGTGCTGCCGAAGATCGCCGAGGTGCGCAAGCGGATCGAGAAATCGGGCAAGCCCATCTGGCTGGAGGTCGACGGCGGCATCAAGACCGACAACATCGCCGAAGTGGCGCGCGCCGGCGCCGACACCTTCGTCGCCGGCTCGGCCATCTTCGGCGCGCAGGACTACGCCGCGACGATCCGCGACATGAGGGAACGGCTCGCCCGGCTGTGACCCCGCAGGAATTCGCCCGGCTCGCGAGCCAGGGCTATACGCGTATCCCGGTGGTCGCCGAAGCCCGCGCCGACCTCTACACGCCGCTCGCGGTCTACATCAAGCTCGCCGGCGGCCCCTACAGCTATCTCCTCGAATCGGTGGTCGGAGGCGAGCGCTTCGGGCGTTACTCGTTCATCGGGCTTGCGTGCGCCGAGCGCATCGAGGCGCGCGGCCGGCGCGTGCGGCGGCTGCTGCGCGACGCGCGCGGCGGCGACGCGTGCCTGGAGGAGGCCGACGCCGATCCGTTCAGGTACGCGCGCGCGTGGCTCAAGCGCGAGCGCACGGCGCCGCTGCCGGAACGGCTGCGCTTCGGCGGGGGGCTGGTGGGCTATTTCGGCTACGAGAGCGTGCGGCACATCGAGCCGCGTGCGCTGGGTGCCGAGAAGCCCGATCCGCTCGGCACGCCCGATGTGCTGCTGCTCGTGTCCGATGAACTGGCGGTGGTGGACAACGTGCTCGGCAAGCTCTACGTCGTCGTTTACGCAGATCCGCGCCAGCCCGACGCGCTGGCGAAGGCGCGCGAACGGCTCGAGCGGTTGCGCCATCGCCTGGTGGATCCGCTGCCCGAAGCGCTGGTGCTGGCGCAGCCGCGCGAGCAGCCCGCGCCGGCGCCGCTCGAGCGCACGTTTACTGAACCGGCGTTCCTGGACGCGGTGAGGCGTGCCAAGGAGGACATCCTTGCGGGCGAGCTGATGCAGGTGCAGGTCTCGCAGCGCAGCTCGCGCGCCTTCGACGCGTCGGCCCTCGCGCTCTACCGGGCGCTGCGCGGCGTGAACCCCTCCCCGTACATGTACTACTTCGACTTCGGCGACCATCACGTCGTCGGCGCCTCGCCCGAAATCCTGGTGCGCCTCGCCGGCGACACGATCACGCTGCGCCCGATCGCCGGTACGCGCCCGCGCGGGGCGACGCCCGCCGAAGACGCGGCGATCGCCGAGGAGCTGCTCGCCGATCCGAAGGAGCGCGCCGAGCACGTGATGCTGATCGACCTCGGCCGCAACGACGTCGGGCGCGTCGCCGCCGCCGGCAGCGTGAAGGTGACCGAGAAGATGGTGGTCGAGCGCTACTCGCACGTCATGCACATCGTGTCGAACGTCGAAGGCCGCATCGCGCCGGAGCGCGATGCCCTCGACGTGCTCAGGGCGAGCTTCCCCGCCGGCACGGTCAGCGGCGCGCCGAAGGTGCGCGCGATGCAGCTGATCGACGAGCTCGAGCCGGTGAAGCGCGGCATCTACAGCGGCGCGGTCGGCTACCTCGGCTTCAACGGCGACATGGACGTCGCGATCGCGATCCGCACTGCGGTCGTGAAGGCAGGACGGCTGCATGTCCAGGCGGCGGCGGGCATCGTCGCCGATTCGGACCCGCGCTCCGAATGGCTCGAGACGCAGCACAAGGCGCGGGCGCTGCTTCGAGCCGCCGAGCTCGCGGACGCCGATCAGCCGGGCTTGCGCGCCCAGAACTGATACATCCGGGCGAAGCAGTCCGGGTTGTCCTCCTCGTAGCGGTGCCAATTGTCGAGATCGCGCATCGCTGCATCGGCGGCAAAACGCTGGCGGTAGCGCGCGGCGGTGATGCCGCTGTCGGCGAATTCAAAGCCGAGGAATTGCAGCCCGAGCGCCTCGAGCAGCGCGGCGATCCCGGGAAGCGTGAGGCGCTTCTCCTGTACGTGGAACAGCATGTCGCGGCAGCCGCTCAGGCTGAAGAAGTCCTCGTTGCGCGCCACGCGGGCGAGCAGCTCGTCCTCCGCGGCCGCCGCGCGGATCGCCGCGCGGGCGGCGCGGATGCCGGGCGGCGTGGCGTCGAAGCCGTGCGCGGCGATGAACTGCCGCGCGTGCACGAAGTGACGCCGCCCGCGCTCGCTGTAGAGCCCGATGCGCATGAAGCCGCCGCGCTCGACGAGTCCCGCGAGCACGCGCCAGCCGGCGAGCGGATCCTCCATGTGGTGCAGCACGCCCGAGGCCTCGACCAGCTGGAAGCGCTCGCCGAGCGAGCCGAGCGCGAGCAAATCGGCGTGCCGATAGACGATGTTGGAGACGCCGAGCTCGATCGTCTTGCGCTTGGCGTAGGCGAGGCTCGCGAGGCTGAGATCCACCGCGAGCACGCTCGAGCCGGCGAAGCGCCGCGCGGTGCCGATCGTGTTCTGCCCGGTGCCGCAGCCCGCGACGAGGATGCGCGCGGGGCCGCGCTTCACCGGGATGTCCGGAAAGAGCTCGCGCACGATGTCGGCGAGCGGCGCCGCGTCGAAGCTGGTCTGCATGCGCAGCCAGCGCGGATAGGGATTCTCTTCGTACTGCGCGCGCACCGCGGCCGAAACGGCGCCCGTCGGCGCGCCGAGCGACGCAATGCCGGTGCGCAGGCGTTGCTCCTCGAGCGGCTCGAGGAGCTGGCGCCGCGCGAGAGATGCGAGCGGCGTCTGGGCTAGCTGCTCGGCGACGCGCGCCGCATCCGGCAGCGTGTGCAGCGGGCGATATGCGGCATACAGCGCGTAGTCGGCGTCGTGCGCCGGTTTCACGCGCAGCTCGGCGACGGCGGCGCTCTCCGCCGAGGTTTCGTCCAGTACATACTCGGTGTTGAAGCACTGGTGCGCGAGGGCGATCAGCACTTCGAGCGGCAGTGCCGCGCCTTCGAGCGCGCGGCGCCGCTCGCTCGCCAGCAGCGCTTCGAGCCGCGCGTCCCGGACGACCGCGTCCTCGAGGAGGCGCAGGAGCAGCGGTTCGGCGAATGCCTCGCCCGGCGGCCGCGACAGCGCGGCGCTCGTGATCGGCCGCACCAGGTTGCCGGGATCGACCGCCGGATGGCCGAGCGCGCGCTCGAGCTGCGCGCGAAGCCGCGGGTGGAGCGGATGGACGAAGCCGAAGAAGCGGACCAGCTCGCCGAACTGCGCCCACAGCGGATCGAGATGCGGCGCGAGCTCGAGCGCCTGCGCGAGATCGTGCAGCGCCGGCTCGAACGCGGACTGCGCGGTCAGCGCTTGCGCCCGCGCGGCGAGCGCCCACGCCTGCCGGTCGTCGCCGCGGGTTGTCTTGACACCGGCCGCCGCGGCGGCGAGCCGCCGCTTTTTCTCGCCCATCGGCCAAGTATCTCGGCTAAAATCGATTGAGTGAAGTCGTCGATCCTCCTTCCGTACCTCCTCTGGCGCTGGCGTTCGCCAACCGCCTAGATCCCCATGGCCGTGCCGGGCCCTAAACGGCAACCCCCGATAGCAGCAGAATCAACCGCATAGGCACTCTCATGGTGCTGATGATCGACAACTACGATTCCTTCACCTTCAACCTGGTGCAGTACCTGGCCGAGCTCGGCCATGAGGTGCGCGTGTTCCGCAACGACGAGATCACCGTCGAGCAGGCTGCCGCGCTCGCGCCGCAAGCCATCGTCGTCTCGCCGGGCCCGAGCGCGCCGGAGCACGCCGGGATTTCGATCGAGCTGATCCGGAGCCTCGCCGGCCGCATCCCGATCCTCGGCGTCTGCCTCGGGCATCAGGCGATCGGGCAGGCGTTCGGCGGCAAGGTGGTGCGCGCACAGCGCGTGATGCATGGCAAGGTCTCCCGCATCCGGCATGACGGGGCCGGCGTCTTTTCCGGCATCGAAAACGACTTCACCGCGACCCGCTATCACTCGCTCGCCGTGGAGCGCGCGTCGTTGCCCGAATGCCTGCAGATCAGCGCCGAGTCCGAGGACGGCGAGATCATGGGCTTGCGCCACCGGCGGCTGGCGGTGGAAGGGGTGCAGTTCCATCCGGAGGCGCTGCTCACCGAGCACGGCCACCAAATGCTGCAGAATTTCATCCAGGGAGCAAGACAATGAAACAGATCACCATCGCCGAAGCCATCCAGCGCACCGTCGAGCACCGCGAGGTGTTCCACGATGAGATGCTGCACGTCATGCGCCAGATCATGCGCGGGGAGCTCTCCCCGGCGCAGATCGCGGGCTTCGTCGTCGGGCTGCGGGTGAAGAAGGAGACGGTCGGCGAGATCGCGGCGGCGGCGCAGGTGATGCGCGAGCTGGCGACGCCGGTCGAGGTGGCGGACGACCGCCACCTGGTCGACACCTGCGGCACCGGCGGTGACTCCGCGCATACATTCAACGTCTCCACCTGCGCGGCCTTCGTCGCCGCCGCTGCGGGCGCGAAAGTGGCGAAGCACATGGGCCGCTCGGTCTCGTCCTCCTCCGGCAGCGCCGAGGTGCTCGAAGCGCTCGGCGCCGAGATCAACCTGAGCCCCGCAGAGACCGGACAGGCGCTCCAGACACTCGGCATCGGTTTCATGTTCGCGCCGGCGCATCACGCCGCGATGAAGCATGCCGCGCCGGTGCGCAAGGACCTGGGCGTGCGCACCCTCTTCAACATCCTCGGGCCGCTGACCAATCCCGCCGGCGCGAAGCAGCAGATCATGGGCGTGTTCCACCCCGACCTCGTCGGCATCCAGGTGCGCGTGCTGCAGCGCCTCGGGTCGAAGCACGTCATGGTGGTCTACGGCATCGACGGCCTGGACGAGATCTCGATCTCGGGCGAGACGATGGTCGGCGAGCTGGTCAAGGGCGAGGTGAACGAGTACAACATCCATCCCTCGCAGTTCGGCCTCGAGCTCTATGACCGGCGCGCGATCCAGGTGAGCACGGTCGAGGAGTCGAAGGCCATGATCCAGGCGGTGCTCGACAACCAGCCCGGGCCCGCGCACAACATCGTCGCGATGAACGCGGGAGCGGCGATCTATGTGGCCGGGCTCGCCGCCACGCTGAAGGCAGGCATCGAGCGCGCGAGCCAGGCGATCAAGAGCGGCGCGGCCAAGCACAAGATGGAGGAGTTCGTCGCCTTCACGAAAAAGACCAGGAAGTGACCATCCTCGAGCGCATCCTCGAGGTGAAGCGCGGCGAAATCGCCGCCGCCAAGGATCGCTCGCCCCCTGGGGAAGTCGAAGCACGCGCGCGCTCCGCGCCGCCGGTGCGCGATTTCGTCGCCGCGCTGCGCGCGCGCGAGCCGGCGGTGATCGCGGAAATCAAGAAAGCCAGTCCGTCGCGCGGCGTGCTGCGCGCGCAGTTCGATCCCGCTGCCATCGCACGGAGCTACCAGGCGGGCGGCGCGGCGTGCCTGTCGGTGCTCACCGATGCACGGTTCTTCCAGGGCGCGCTCGCCGACCTCGGCGCCGCGCGCGGCGCCTGCGCGCTGCCCGTGCTGCGCAAGGATTTCGTGATCGATGCCTACCAGGTGTTCGAATCGCGGGCGGCGGGAGCGGATTGCATCCTGCTGATCGCCGCCTGCCTCGAGACCGGCGAGATGCAGGAGCTGGAGCGCGTCGCGCAGCGGCTCGGCATGGCGGTGCTGGTCGAGGTCCACGACGCAGCCGAGCTCGAAGCGGCGCTGGCGCTCGGTACGCCGCTCATCGGCATCAACAACCGCAACCTGAACACCTTCGAGACGCGGCTCGAGACGACGCTCGAGCTGCTGCCGCGCATTCCGGGCGGACGGCTGCTCGTGACGGAGAGCGGCATTCTTTCGCCCGCCGATGTGCGCCGCATGCGCGAAGCGGGCGTGCGGGCCTTTCTCGTCGGCGAAGCGTTCATGCGCTCGCCCGACCCCGGAGCCGCTTTAATCCGTTTGTTTACCACCTAGCGCGCCTGCTGCGCCGCAGCAAACCCTGTTGGGAATTCGCAACGTCGCAGAGCGAATTCGCCCGCTAAGGGAACGGCTTTCTTGGTTGCGCTGCACCCTATTCGGCACACTGCCCTGGACTTCTCGACTGAGGGGTTGGCGAGGGGCCAATCGGCGCTCGCCTGGTTTAAACCAGAGAGGAGTAGTGCATGCACAAGAAACTTCTAACCACAGCAGTGGCCGGAGCCTTGGCCGCGCCGTGCATCGCGCTCGCACAGGGGTCAGGCGCCCCGACAGCGAGCGTAGAGGTGTACGGCACGATCAACATGGCTATCGGCAAGTTCAAGTACTCCGAGGGCAGGGACCCTGGCGTTACCAGCATCTCGAAGTGGGACGTGGCGCAGGGCGCGTCGAACTACGGCTTGCGCGGCAGGGAGAGCATCGGCGGCGGTCTGACGGCTTGGTTCCAGATCGAGCAGAACGCGCCGATGGAGCGGTCGAACAACATCGCCATCACTCCGGCGTCGCGTAACTCCGCGGTCGGCATCCAGGGCAACTTCGGCAACATCTTCCTCGGCCAGTGGACCACCCCGTGGGCGGACCTCGACGCACTGTGGGGCATCGGCACGGTGGGCTTCTGGGGTCCGGTGACCTCGATCATCGGCCGTCGCGAGACGACCGGTACCGCGCCGAACCCGAACTGCATCAACAACCAGAGCTCGGGCGGCTTCATCTCGCCCGGCGTGGCGGCTGCCGGAATAGTCTGCGACGCGGTCGAAGCGACCGGTGGCGTCGGCCATCCGTTCTGGCGGCGCGCATCGCAGTCGCTGGTGTACCAGTCGCCGGTGTTCGCGGGCGTGCAGATCAAGGGGCTCTACCAGACGAACGAGAGCAAGGCTACGGGTGCAGCGGTCGGCGCGACGACGATCGCGGATCCGTCCCTGTGGTCCGCGTCGGTCCAGTGGGCCGGCATGGGCGGCAGAGCGCGCATCGGCGCGGCGTACGATCGCCATAAGGACTTCACAACGGCCGGCAAGACCGACACCGGCTGGTCGGTGAAGGGCGGCTTCAACTTCGGTGTGGTGGACGTGGGTTTGGCGTACGAGGACATCAAGTACAAGACGGCGCTCAGCGACTGCAAGGCCAAGCAATACGGCGTTGCGCTCGCGGTCCCCGTCGGCCAAGGCTCGATCCGCGCCTCGTATTCCAAGGCGAAGGACATCGAAGGCACGTACGGCGGCGTGACCCCGCCTGGAACGGTCGGCGCCACTTCGTGCGGCGCGGCGACTACGGCGGCGAACCAGTCCAACGACAACGGTGCGAAGCAGTACAACATCGGCTATGAGCACCGGTTCTCGAAGCGCACCAACGTCGGCATCGGCTACGCGAAGATCGACAACGACCCGGCCGCGGTGTTCACCTGGACGGGCGCGCCACCGACCTCGGACGGCGCGAGCAACACGCCGTTCCCCGGTCAGGACCCGAGCACGTTCTTCCTCAGCATCACGCACCGCTTCTAACCGAAGCGGCTGTGCATCAAGGCGGGCGCCTTCGGCGCCCGTTTTTTTTCTGCTACGCTGCCGCGGTGGATCGGCTGATCAGCGAGTTCGACCGCGCCCTGCGCGCCATCGCGGGCATCGCGAACGCCGCGCGCTCATCCCCCGGAGCGGAAAAGCCCGAGGCCGAGCTCGACGCGAAGGATCGCGCGCACGCCGCGGCGCTGATGCGCGTGAACCACGTCGGCGAAGTCTGCGCGCAGGCCCTCTACCAGGGGCAGGCGCTCACCGCGCGCGATCCGCACGCGCGCGCGACGCTCGAGCAGGCGGCGCAGGAAGAGCAGGACCACCTCGCGTGGAGCGCCGAGCGCATCCGGGAACTGGGCGGCCGCCCGAGCCTGCTCAACCCGCTCTGGTACGCCGGCTCGTTCGCCATCGGCGCCTTGGCCGGCGCGCTCGGCGACCGCTGGAACCTCGCGTTCCTCGCCGAGACCGAGCGGCAGGTCGAGGAGCATCTCACCGGGCACCTCGAAGCGCTGCCCGCCGCCGACGAGCGCACGCGCGCGGTCGTCGCCGCCATGCGCGCGGACGAGGCGAAGCACCGCGCCACCGCGCTCGCCCTGGGCGCGGCCGAGCTGCCGTCGGCGGCCAAAGCGGCCATGCGCTTTGCTTCCAGGGTGATGACGACGCTCGCCTATCGCATCTAGCCGATGCTGCAGGTCTACATCGGCTACGACCCGCGGGAGTCGGTCGCCTTCTACACCCTCGCACACTCGATCTTTGCGCGCTCCTCCATCCCGGTTTCCATCGCCGCGCTCATGCGGCGCCACCTCGGCCGCCTCTACACGCGCCCGCGCGGCCCGACCGAATCGACCGAGTTCAGCCTGACGCGGTTTCTCGTGCCCGCGCTCTCCGGCTACCGCGGCTGGTCGGTCTACATGGATTGCGACATGCTCTGCCGCGCGGACATCGCCGAGCTCGCGGCTTTGATGGAGCGCCAGGCCGACAAGGCCGTGCTCGTCTGCCATCACGACTACGTGCCCAAGACCGAGCGCAAGTTCCTGAACCAGGTCCAGACCAAGTACGCGCGGAAGAACTGGTCGAGCTTGATGCTCTTCAACAACGAGCGCTGCCGCGCGCTGACGTCGGAGTACATCAATTCGGCGTCGGGCCTGGACCTGCACCGCTTCGCCTGGATCGATGACGCGCTGATCGGCGGCCTGCCGCTCGAGTGGAACTGGCTCGTGGGCGAGTACGCGTATAACTCGCAGGCGAAGATCGCCCATTTCACGCGCGGCGGGCCGTACTTCGACGAGTACCGCGAATGCGACTACGCCGCCGAGTGGTTCGCCGAGTTCGAAGCCATGCGCCGGCGCGACGACTGACGGCGCGCGCGGCAATCTAATCCTCGAGGAGTTCGAAGTCCTTGGTGATCGCGGCGGTCTTGCCGAGCATGATCGAGGCCGAGCAGTACTTTTCGTGCGACAGGCGGATGGCGTGCTCGACAAGGTTGCGCTTCAGGCCGCGCCCGCGCACGACGAAGTGCATGTGGATCTTGGTGAATACCTTGGGATCGGTCGGCGCGCGCTCCGAAGTCACCTTGACTTCGCAGCCGCGCACGTCCTGGCCGCTTTTCTTGAGGATCACGACCACGTCGTAGGCGGTGCAGCCGCCGGTGCCGACCAGCA
>DASQAW010000455.1:0-25379 GCA_035635495.1 Burkholderiales bacterium | reverse complement strand
GTCCCGGATGCGCGCGATGGACCGGATCGCCAGCAGGGAATGGCCACCCAGATCGAAGAAATCCTCGTGAAGGCCGACGCTCTCCACCTTCAGCAAATCGGCCCAGATGGCGGCGAGCGCTTTTTCAGTCTCCGTCTGCGGCGGGGCGGCGGCCGGGGAGGGCGGCGCCTTCTCGTGAGCGACCGCCGGAAACGCCTGGCGATCGATCTTGCCGTTCGACGTCAAGGGAAACCTCTCCATCAAGACGAAGGCCGGCGGAATCATGTACTGGGGCAGGCGCTGACGCAGGAAGTGGCGAAGGCAAGGCGGCGTGAGGATCTCTTCATTCCACGGGGGTACCGGCCGCACATGCGCGCCGGCGGCCTGCTGCCGGACGAGGCGGGGCCTTTCCGCCGAGGGCCGGATCGCATACACGTAGCACAGCTCGGTCTTTTTCAGCAGCGGGTCCTGTTCCACGACCCACTCGAAGCCGTGCCGCGCCAGCAGCGCGGTGACCGGCTCCAGGTTCTGTTTCAGATCCACCTCGATGACCAGCTGATGGATCTTCAGCCAGTCGCCAGCGCTGATGCCCTGCAGGACATCCAGTTCGCTTTTCTCCACATTGATCTTGAGCAGGTCGATGCGGTCGACGCCCTGCTCGGCGACGACGCCGGACAGGGTCCGCAGCTCGGTCGTGAAGCTCTTGGCGCGAAGCCTCTCATCAATCAGTTCGCCGATCTCCGCGCTCAAGCGCTCGTTGCCTGCGGACTCGGGCTGCTGGTTAAGCACGAAGTTCCGGACCACCTCGCGTTCCGTGGCGGCGTCGGCGTAAAACCCGGAGAGGAGCGACAATCCCTCGAAAAAGGTCAGCTCTGCCGTCTTGTTCTCCCGGGATAGGCCCACCGGCAGGCAAGTGGCCGCCGCGCCCCCCGCGTCGGCGTTGGCCTTGAGGCACGCAAAGGCGGCGGGGTTGGGCTCGAACGAGAGGATCCGGAGGTTCCGGGCCAGCCTGCTCATGAACGCCGTGAACAGTCCGATGTTGGCGCCGGCATCCACGATGCAGTCGCCGTCGCGCACCGTGATTCCGTGCCGCAGGTAGGCTTGCAGAACGAAGATCTCGTTGTAGATGTAATCCGTCTCGCTCTTGTTCAGATGCGCCACGGGCGAGCCGTCGGGCAACAGGTACAGCGACTTGCTTCCCCAAAGGGGTTGATTTCCCCGTTTCGGCGTCACGTAAGCGACCAGCTGCTTCGCGCCGGTCTCGTCGTCGCGCGCGAGCACGACCGCATCCCGCACGCCGCGATGCTCCCGCAGCACTGCCTCGATTTCCCCCAGCTCGATCCGGTTGCCGTGGATCTTGACCTGATGGTCGATCCGGCCGCAGAACTCGAGGTTCCCATCGGGAAGGTAGCGGGCCAGATCGCCCGTTCGGTAGAGCCGCCCCCCCGGAACCGGGCTGAAGGGGTCGGGTAGGAATCTCGCCGCGGTCAGCTCGGGGCGGTTCAGGTAGCCGCGCGCCACCCCCTCGCCGCCGATGCAAATCTCGCCCGGATCACCGGCGCGCGCGGGCTGTCCCTCTCCATCCAGAACATAGATCCGGCTGTTGGGCAGAGGCCGGCCCAAGGGGAGCGTGCCGGACTGGGTGCGGGGCAATTGCGGGCCGGCATGATAGGTCAGCACGCCTACGGTGGTTTCCGTGGGTCCGTAGTGGTTGTAGATCTCGCAATCCGGCGACAGGGCGCGCAGCCGCTCGATCCAGTCCAGCCGCGAGGCCTCGCCGCCCAGGATCAGGCGTCTTCGGGGCATGACGCACTCGGGGTCTTTCCCGGCCTGCAGCGCCGCCAAGTGCGACGGGACGATCTTCAGTACGTCGATGGCCTCCCGGAGAAAGTAGTCCGCCAGCATCGACGGATTCTCAGTTCGCTCTTGGGAGATGACATGCAGGCACCCCCCCGTGGCGAGCGCCGGAAACACCACGGTGTTGCCCAAGTCGGCGGCGATGGTCGACACGATGGCGTGCCGCATGCCGGGTTTGAGTTCCAGCCGTGGCGCCACGCCCAGCACGTAATTGACGATGTTGCGATGCTCGACGCAGACGCCTTTGGGCCGGCCCGTGGAGCCGCTCGTATAGATCACGTACGCGAGGTTTTCCGGCCGCACATCGACGGCGGGTCGTTCCGGTCCTTCCGGCGCCGTCCAATCGAACGCATCCAGGCGGACAACCTGTGCCGCGGCGACCGAATGACTTGCGAGGAGACTGCCTTGTGTCAGCAGCAGGGCGATGTCCGCGTCCTCGAGGACGAATGCAATCCGTTCCGGCGGATTCACGGGGTCCATGGGCACGTAGGCGGCGCCCGCCTTCAGGATGCCGAGAATGCCCACGACCGTTTCAAGCGAGCGCTCGAGGAACAGTCCCACGAGCACGTCCGGACCGGCGCCCAACGATCTCAGGTGGCGCGCCAGCCGGTCGCCCCGGCGGTTGAGCTCTCCGTACGTCAACCGTTGCCCCTCGAATACCAGGGCCGGTTCATCCGGAGTCCGCGCCGCCTGCGCTTCGATCAGCTGGTGCAAACAGAGATTCCGGCCGGGAAAGGCCACGGCGGTGTCATTCCCATCGATCAGCAGCCGCCGACGCTCGACATCCGTGAGCATCGGCGCCCCGGGGCTCGGGTCGACCGAACGGTTCGCTGTGCTCTTCCACGTCATGAGGTCACTCCCCGATGTTTCCTGTCGGTGCCGACTTCACAAGGACCAACCGATCACCTCTTTCATGATCTCGTTCGCGCCGGAATAGATGCGTTCCACCCGGCTGTCCGCCCACATGCGGGCGATCGGAAATTCCGTCAGAAAGCCGTATCCGCCGTGCAACTGAAGACACTCGTCGATGATCCGGCACTCGGAGTCGGTGAGCCGATACTTCGCCATGGCGGCGACGACGGGGTCGAGACCGCCCGCGATGAAACGCTGGATGCAGCTGTCGAGGAACACGCGGCCGACGTGAGCTTCCGTCGCGCATTCGGCCAGCTTGAAGCGCGTGTTCTGAAACTCGATGAGGGGCTGGCCGAACGCCCTGCGATCCTTCACATACTTCACGGTGATGGACACGGCGTGTTCCGCCATGGCGGCCGCGCTCGCGCCCACCGCGAGGCGTTCATAGGTCAACTGCTCCAGCATCTGGGAGTACCCTTTGCCTTCGGCGGAACCCAGCAGGTTCGACGCCGGAACGCGTACGTCGTCGAAGAACATCTCGCAGGTGTCCACTTCGTGCATGCCGACTTTTTGAAGCGCTTGGCCGATGTGGTACCCGGGAAGGTCCTTCGTTTCGAGCATGATGAGCGAGATGCCCTTCATGCCCGCCGCCTTGGGATCGGTCTTCACCGCCAGGCAGACGAGTCCCGCGAGGACACCGTTGGTGATGAAGGTTTTCGAACCGTTGATGACATAGCGGTCGCCGTCGCGGCGGGCCGTGGTCTTGATGGCTTGCAGGTCCGAGCCGGCACCGGGTTCGGTCATGGCGATGGCCCCCACCCGCTCGCCCCGCGCCATCAGGGGGAGCCAGGCGCGTTTCTGCTCCTCGCTTCCGTAGGCGAGTACATAGTGCGCCACGACGCTCTGGACGATCGAACCGAAGCGGACTCCCGCGCGGGCGAGTTCCTCCAGCACGACCGCCTCGTAGCCGAAGTTTCCCCCTCCTCCGCCGTATTCCTCCGGCACGTCGGTGAGCAGGAGTCCGGCGCCGCCCGCCTTGCGCCAGGCTTCGGCATCGGGTCGACACTGTTGGCGCCATCGCGCCTGATGGGGCGTGAATTCGTTCTGGACGAACCTGCGGACCGTTGAACGGAACATCCGCATCTCGTCGGTGATCCACGGCGATTCGTATGTCATGGAGGGCCGGCCCCCCCGAGGGACTCCGCCTCGAAGTCCTGCGCGACGACCGCGCCGACGTCCAGCCGTACCGGGACAACCTCGACCGCGCCGTCGAAAAACCAAGTCATGGGATTCCAACGGATAGGCGAATCAATCCCGCGCGTTTCACGTATTGCGTCGAGGCGGCATGGCGCCGGTTTTGGGCGAGCGAGGTTGGTGCATCGGGCGCGCGCCGACGAGCGCCGTCGCGGCGGAGGCGGGCCGCTTTATCGCCACCGGCTGCATAGCATCATCGCGTCGACGAAGAACTTGGTCGCCCAGTTCGGAAAGGTGAGCGGCGCATGGCGGCCCCAGATCGGCTGCGAGCCCTTGATCGCGCCGCGCACGTCGGGATTGGGGCTGTGGATGTCCTGGCGTCGCATCACGTAGTCGAGCGCGCGCAGCGCCGCGCGCCGGTACATGGGCTGGCGCGTGCGGTCGTAGAGCCGTGCCCAGACGACGGCGAACTGGCAGTTGCCTGTGAGGCAGCTGTAGCTCGCGGCGGGCTTGCCGTCGGGCGTGATCTCGCCCGGCAGGAAGCCGTCGTCGGCGAGCAGCACCAGCGTGGCGTTGGCGCAGCGCTGCGCGCCGAGCAGGTAGCGCTCGTCGGCCAGCAGCTCCCCGCTCTCCAGCAGTCCGCGCGCGGTGTAGGCGAGCGTATGGGTGAAGGGATTGGCGCCGCGCTCGAAAGCGCAATGGGCGAAGAAGCCGCTCGGCTGTTGCTCCTCGAGCGCCCAGTCGAGGTTGGCGCGCGCCACGCGCTCGCTCGCGGCATCGTATTCGATCTGGCTCGCGCGCAGGAGCGCCCAGGCGGTGCGCGTGTTGTAGACGTGCGGCGTGTCGAGATGCTCGTTGCGCGTCCAAAGGCCCGCCTCGTCGGCGATGCCCACCAGCCAGCCCGCGGCGCGCAGCGCGCCTTCGCGGAATGCGGCGTCGCCGGTTTCTTCCCAGGCGCGCACCAGGCCGAAGAGATCCTGCCCGGTGTCGAAGACGATGCCCTCATCGCCGAAGCGCGGGTTGGAGAACGAGCCGTCCGCGTTCTGCACCTCGAGCAGCCAACGGCAGACGCGCAGCGCGCGCTCGCGGTAGGCCGGGTCGCCGCGATGCCGCGCCAGCGCGAAGAACGTGGCGGCGATGTAGCCCGAGGTCTCGCGGTAGGAAGGCCGCCAGCCGCCGCGCAGCGAATAGCCGTAGCTCACGCCGTCGTCGGCGCTGCAGTCGTGCGCGCGCTGGAGCCACGCTTCGGCGGCAAGCGCGTGCGCCTCGGGACCGGCGGTGCTCGGCCGCACGCCGAGCAGATCCTTCGCGGCGAGCTGGGTGAAGGTGAGAAGCGTGGTCATCGCCCGAGCGCCATCCCAGCGCGGAGATACCGGCCAGACGCTGTCGCGGATGCGCTGCGCGGCGTCAATGCGCATTGTCGCCCTTCAGCACTACCCAGGCGGTCTTGGCCACGATGTAGAGATCCAGTCGCAGCGACCAGTTGCGCAGGTAGTCGAGGTCGTGATCGATGCGCGCGCGCATGCGCTCGAGCGTCAAGGTCTCGCCGCGCAGGCCGTTCACCTGCGCCCAGCCGGTGACGCCGGGACGCACTTTGTGCCGCTGCATGTAGCCCTTGATCAGCTTGCGGTAGAGCTCGTTGTGCGCCACGGCGTGCGGCCGCGGCCCGACGATGCTCATGCGGCCCTGCAGGACGTTGACGAACTGCGGCAGCTCGTCGAGCGAGGTGCGGCGCATGAACGCGCCCAGGCGTGTGAGCCGGCTGTCGCCCTGCGCGCACTGGCGGATCTCGGCGCCGTCCTCGGTGACCGTCATGCTGCGGAACTTGTACACCACGATCTCTTCGCCATCGAGGCCGTAGCGGCGCTGCTTGAAGATCACGGGGCCGGGGGAACTCAGCTTCACGCACAGCGCAAGCACGGCGAGGAGCGGCGCGATGGCGACGAGGATGGCAAGCGAGAAGACGATGTCGCTCGCGCGCTTGACCAGGCCGGCCGCGCCGCTGAAAGGCGAGTCGCAGACGCCGAGCACCGGCATGCCGCTCACCGAATCGACGCTTCCCTGGATCGGGTCGGTGACGAACATGTCGGGCACGAAGTACACCGACGCCGTGGTGTCGCGCAGCGCGTCGAGCAACGCCTGCTGCCGCGGCCCGCCGACCATCGGCAGCGCGAGGTACACGAGTTCGATGCGGAGGCGCTTCACCACCTGGGGCAGCTCCTCGATGCGCGCAAGCACCGGGTATTCGGCTGCCGCGTCGAGGCGCTGGCGGGCGCGGTCGTCGACGAAGCCGACGACGCGCACGTCGGAATAGATGTCGTTCTTCAATCGCCGCGCCAGCTCGAGGGTGGCAGCGTTCATCCCCGCGAACACAGCGCGCTTGGGCGCGCCTTCCAGCGCGCGTAGCTGCGGCACCGCGGCGCGCAGGAGGAAATGGCCGCCGAGCTGGCACCATGGCGCGACCCAGGCCCAGGCGATCAGCGTGTCGCGAGGGAAGTAGTACAGGTAGCCGCTCGCCCAGCCGAAGGCGAGGAGGAGGCCGGCGAGCCCGATCCAGCCAGTGACGATGCCGACGATCACCCGCCCCCGCGAGTGCGACAGGCGCGCTTCGCTCGGGAAGGTGAGCGAGAAGACGACCAGCGCGAGGATTACGTAATGCGGCGCCACGCGGCCTTCCATCAGCGCCGCCAGGCCCCACAGCGACGCGACCAGCATGAGCGGCTCGAGCGCCATCTCCAGCAGGCTCAGCAGCTCGTCGCGGCCGAGCGCCATGCGCCCGGACTTACGGAAGCGGGCGCGCGAACCAAGCGCCGAGGCGGTGGCCGGCAAAATGCGTTGACCTGATTGCATCCTCAATTCCCCCGCGCTGTGCGGCGTGCTAGCGGGCGACGCTCTCCGCTGAGCGCATCAGCGCCTCGTTGTAGCGGGCGACGGCCTGCGTCCGATTGCTCGCGCCGGTTTTCCTGAAGATGCGCTTCAGGTGGTTCTTGACGGTGAACAGGCTGATCTGCAGCTGCTCGGCGATGTCGTGGTTGGTGCTGCCGCGCGCGAGCTCGCTGAGGATCTCGCGCTCACGGGCGCTCAGCGCCAGCCCCTGCATGGAGCCGATGTCGGCGGCGTCGCGCAGGTCCTCGACGCGCGAGGCAGCCACCCGGCGCCAGACGATGTCGATCTGGCAGAACAGGAGATGCGCGAGCGCGACGAAATCGCTGCGCGGCCGCGGCTGCACCAGGCGGCGCGTATCGAGGGCGAGGTAGAGGCTGTCGCAGCCCGTGCGCTTGTCGCGCACGCCGTGCACGATGAGCGACCGCATGCTCTGTAGTCCGGGGTGCAGCGCGCCAGCGGACTCCAGCAGCAGCGGCTCACGCCCGCCGTGCTGCCAGCGGGCGTAGGACTGCCTGAGCAGCTCGTCGAGCGGGCCGCCTTCGAGGGGTAGCGCGCGCACCGCGAGCTGGTCGGAGATCATTTCGCAGTTCACTTTCCATCTGGCGAAGGCGCCCCACGCGCCCACCAGGATCTGGTGCGGCAGGAACTGCTGCACTTCGCCCTTGAGCCAGGCGAGAAGCTCGGTCTGCCGGCTGATCAGGCGCGAAACCGACAGCACGCGGATGAATTGCGCGCCGTCGAGCGGGTCGAGCGAAATCGCGCTCTGCTGGAGCGACGGCGCCCAGCGGTCGAGCCAGTCCGCCGGCAACGTGCGTCCCTCGAATATATTTGGGCTTCTTAGTGTCATCGCCTTCCTACTTATTCCGGATGGAGCAGTTGTCTTTTTATCCGCTACTCCGATCGCGTACTATCCGCAGCACCCCTAATTTCATGTCGTGACAAGGTGACAGGCCGTCCTTCCTAAGCTCTGAACGAACAGGAGAAAACACTAGGTGTTAGCCCTTTTGAGCCTGGGGAGCCGCTGTGTAATCTTCCCGTCATGAGAATTCGCACGCCAGCCGCCCTGGGGGCGGCCGTCTGCGCTGCCCTCCTCGGCTATGGCTACTTCCTCCAGTACGTGCAAGGCCTCGAGCCCTGTCCGCTATGCATGGTGCAGCGCGGGTTCTTCTACGTCGTGATGGCGCTGTTCGTCCTCGCCGCCGTGCATGCGCCGGGGCGGGTGGGTACCGCGATCTACAGCGCCCTGATCGTTCTCTTCGCTGGAGGGGGCGCGGCGACCGCCGGCCGCCAGGTCTGGCTGCAGCACCTGCCGGCCGACAGGGTGCCGCAGTGCGGGCCGGACCTCTTTTTCATGCTCGAGAACCTGCCGCTCTCGCGCACGCTTGAGAAGCTCTTCCAGGGCAGCGGCGAATGCGCCGCGGTGGACTGGAAATTCCTGGGTCTTTCGATCGCCGGCTGGGCGCTCGTGTGGTTTATCGCGCTAGCCGTCTACGCGCTGTGGCTGACCGCGCGGCGCGGGCGGCTTTCCTGAGCACCTCGCCGAGCAGGATCAGGACCGGGCCGCCGGAGAGCTGAGCCGCAAGCACCGCTAGCTGGGCCAGCGTGCCGTGGACGGCGCGGTGCTCCATCGACGCGTTCTCGATCACGACCACCGGGGTGCCGGGTGCCTTTCCGGCAGCCATCAGCGCCTGGGCGATCGCGGGCGCCTCCCCGGCGCCCATGTAGATCGCCGCGGTATCCGCCGCGAGCACGCTCTGCACCCAGGTGCTGGGCGATTCGCCGGCGCCGACCCGCGGCGTGACGAAGGCGAGGCTGCGGGCGACTCCGCGCTGCGTGAGCGAGACGCCGAGGTCCGCGCCGGCGGCGAGCGCGGCGGTAATGCCGGGCACGACTTCGACGACGATGCCGCGCG
Organism: Burkholderiales bacterium; assembly: GCA_035635495.1. GTDB lineage: Bacteria > Pseudomonadota > Gammaproteobacteria > Burkholderiales > SG8-39 > SCGC-AG-212-J23. The sequence goes on along the minus strand of DASQAW010000455.1, from coordinate 16,699 downwards.
CGCGGAGGAAATCGATCTCCTCCTGCGCGCGGCCGAAGACCAGCGGGTCGCCGCCCTTCAGCCGCACGACGACGCGGTGCTTGCGTGCCGCGTCGGCGAGACGCTTGTTGATGAAGCGCTGCGCGGTCGAATGCCGGCCGCTGCGCTTGCCCACGGCGACGAGCTGCGCCCGCCTCGCGAGCGACAGGATCTCCCCTGGCACGAGCGCGTCGTGGAAGACGATCTCGGCCTCGCCGAGCAGCCGGGCCGCACGCAGGGTGAGGAGGTCCGCCGCGCCCGGCCCGGCGCCGACGAGGTATACGGTGCCGCTCATCGCACCATGCCAGCGGCGACGGTGCGGTTGGTAGCCTCGTCGATCAGGATGAACGAGCCCGTGGCGCGCACGGCGTCGTATGAGTCGACGAAGAGCGGCGACTGCAGCGCGAGCTTCGCGCGCACAATGTCGTTCGTGCCGATCGAGCCGTCGGTCGGACGCTCTTCCAGCGTATGCACGTCGCGGCGGCTCGCGACTTCCTTGATGCGCGCAAGCGTACGGCGGCCGGCCTGGTGCACCAGGTAGCGCCCGCTCGCGTGCATCGGATCGGCGTCGAGCCAGACGAGCGTCGCTTCGAGCGCGCGCGCTTCGCGCGGCGCCGAGCGCGGGTCGACGATCAGGTCGCCGCGCGCGATGTCGATATCGTCGGCCAGTGCCAGCGACACGGAATCGCCGGCAGCAGCGATCGGGCACGCAGCGCCCTGCACCACGATCTCGCGCACGCGCGTGCGCCGCGCGCCGGGCAGCACGAGGACCTCGTCGCCGACCGATACGGTGCCGGATTCGATACGCCCGAGGTAGCTGCGCGCGCTGTCGCCCTGCGGGCGCGAGACGAGCTGCACCGGAAAGCGCAGCGCGCCGGCAGCGGCCTGGTCGGCGGCCGAGTCGAGGCTTTCGAGCCGCTCGAGCAGCGTCGGCCCCTCGAACCAGTCGAGTTCCGGGCCGCGCGCCACCACCATATCGCCGCGCAGGGCCGAGCCGGGCAGGATGTCGAGCGTGGCGAAGCCCAGCGGCCGAGCGAAAGCGAGAACCTCATCGCGCACGGCGGTAAAGATCGCCTGCGAGTAGCCGACGAGGTCCATCTTGTTGGCGAAGACGATGGCATGGCGCACGCCGAGGAGCCGCGCGAGGAGCAGATGGCGCCGCGTCTGCTCGACCAGGCGCTTGCGCACGTCGACCAGCAGCACGGCGGCATCGGCGGTGCTCGCGCCGGTCGCCATGTTGCGGGTGTACTGCTCGTGGCCCGGCGCGTCGGCGATGATGAACTTGCGCCGCGGCGTGGCGAAGTAGCGGTACGCCACGTCGATGGTGATTCCCTGCTCGCGCTCGGCTTCCAGGCCATCGGTCAGCAGCGAGAGGTCGATCTCGCCGACGCCGCGCCGCAGCGATGCGCGCTCGACGGCCGCGAGCTGGTCTTCGAGGATGGCGCGCGCGTCGTAGAGCAGCCGCCCGATGAGCGTGCTCTTGCCGTCGTCGACGCTGCCGGCGGTGACGAAGCGCAGCACGCCGCGGTCCGCGGCGGCGGCGCTGCGCTCGATCTCGCCGAGCAGGCTCATCAGAAGTAGCCCTCCTTCTTGCGCCGCTCCATGGATGCTTCAGACGTCTGGTCATCCATGCGCGTCGCGCCGCGCTCGGTCAGCGTCGCACTCACCGTTTCCTGGACGATCTGCGCGACGTTCGCGGCGGTCGATTCCACCGGGCAGGTGCAGCTCACGTCGCCCACGGTGCGAAAGCGCACGGAGATTTCTTCGACCGTCTCGCCCGCGCCCGGTGGCGTGAGCGGCGTCACCGGCACCAACAGGCCCCGGCGCCGCACCACTGGCCGGCGATGCGCGTAATAGATCGACGGCAGGTCGATCGCCTCGCGCGCGATGTACTGCCAGACGTCGAGTTCGGTCCAGTTGCTGATCGGGAAGACGCGCACGTGCTCGCCGGCGTGCACGCGCGCGTTGTACAGGCTCCACAGCTCCGGCCGCTGGTGCCGCGGGTCCCACTGGCCGAACTCGTCGCGGAAGGAGAACACGCGCTCCTTGGCGCGCGCCTTCTCCTCGTCGCGCCGCGCACCGCCGATGGCCGCGTCGAAGCCGAATTCGCCGATCGCCTCGAGCAGCGTCACCGATTGCGCGGCGTTGCGGCTGTCGGTCTCGGCGCGCAGGCGCACGGTGCCGCGGCGGATCGAATCCTCGACCGTGCGCACGATGAGCCGCTCGCCGAGCTCGGCAGCGCGGCGGTCGCGGAACTCGATCACCTCGGGAAAGTTGTGCCCGGTGTCGATATGCATCAACGGGAACGGAAAGCGGCCGGGACGAAACGCCCTCTCCGCCAGGCGCAGCAGGACCGCCGAGTCCTTGCCGCCGGAGAAGAGCAGCACTGCGTTCTGACACTGGCCCGCCACCTCGCGCAGGATGTAGATCGCCTCCGACTCGAGCCAGTCCAGATGCGTGCGCGCCGCAAGGCTGAGGCGCTCTTCGCGCAGCACGGCGCTCATGCGAGCACCTTGGCGCGCACCAGGCGCCCGTCGGGCATCATGTGCAGCCCGCACTCTTTCGCTTCCGCCTGCTCCCACCACCAGCGTCCTGCCCGCACATCTTCCCCGGGCAGCACCGGCCTCGTGCACGGCGCGCAGCCGATCGACCGATAGCCCTCGTCGTAGAGGCGGTTGTAGGGCACTTCGCGGCTGCGGATGTACTCCCACAGCGCCGTTTCGCTCCATGCCGCCAATGGGTTGAATTTCTCCAGGCCATGCGCGGCGTCAAATTCTCGCTCGGGCAGGTCCACCCGGCTGGACAACTGCTCGCGGCGCTGTCCGGTGATCCAGGCGCGCTTGCCCGCGAGCGCGCGCTTCAGCGGCTCCACCTTGCGAATGTCACAGCACTTGCGGCGTAAATCTACGCTCTGGTAGAACGCGTCGCGGCCATAGAACTGCACGTAATTCGCGACCGCGCCGGCTTGCGGCTCGTGGACCTCGACCTCGAGGCCGTAGCGCTCCCGGATCGCCGGGATCAGCGCGAGCGTGTCCTCGTGCAGGCGTCCCGTATCGAGCACGAACACGCCGATCGGCAGGCGCAGCCGAGCGATGGCGTCGGTGATCACCATGTCTTCCGCCTGCAGGCTGCTGGCCAGCGCCGCCGGCGCGAAGCGCTCGGCCACCTCGCGCAGCGCGGCGTCGAGCGCGCTCACCCGCGCCGCCGGCGGAAGAGCGGCTGCGGCCGCGCGACCGACGCCTGGTAGGACTCGCTGAAGTCGTCGAACGCGGCAAGCGCCTCCTGCGGGTCCTCGCCCTCGCGCAGCTCGAAGGCGTCGAAGCCGACGCTCTCCATGAAGAACAGATGGTCGCGCGTGATGTGCCCGACCGCGCGCAGCTCGCCCTTGTAGCCGTAGCGCTCGCGCAGCAGCCGGGCGATCGAATGGCCGCGCCCGTCGCCGAACTTGGGGAAATTCACCTCTACGCGCGCGACTCGGGCGAGCCGGTCCGCGACCGATGCCGGATCATCGGTCGGCTCCAGCCGGAGCACCTCGCCCTGGTCAGGCGACGGCGCGCTCTCGGTGACGACGCGCCGCTGCTTGATCAGCGCTGCCATAGACCTTTTCCTTGAAGGGTTCAATGCCGATGCGATGCACCACGTCCACGAAGCGCTCGGCCTCGCTGTCGCGCCGCTCGAGGTAACACTCGATCAGCTGCTCGATCACATCCGGGACCTGTGCGCGGGCGAACGAGGGTCCGAGGACCTTGCCGAGCGCGGCCTTGGCACCCGGCCGCGTTTCACCCTGGTTGCCGCCGATCTCGATCTGGTACCACTCATCGCCGTTCTTATCCACGCCAAGGATGCCGATATGGCCGACATGGTGGTGACCGCACGCGTTCATGCAGCCCGAGATGTTCAGGTCGAGCTCGCCGATATCGTGCAGGTGGTCGAGGTCGTCGAAGCGCCGCTGGATCGCCTCGGCCACCGGGATCGATTTCGCGTTCGCGAGCGCGCAAAAGTCCCCGCCGGGGCAGGCGATGATGTTCGTGAGCAGACCAAGGTTGGGCGTCGCCAGGCCGAGGCGCCGCGCCTCCTGCCATACCGCGAGCAGATCGCTCTGGCGCACGTCGGCCAGCACAAGGTTCTGCTCGTGCGACACGCGCAGGTCGCCGAAGGAATACCGGTCCGCCAGCTCGGCGATGGCGTCCATCTGGTCGGCCGTGACGTCTCCCGGCGGCACGCCGGTCTTCTTCAGCGACAGCGTCACCGCCGCGTAGCCCGGCACCTTGTGCGGATGGACGTTGCGCTTGACCCACGCCTGGAACGCCGGCACGCCGATGGCGTCGAGTTCCTCGTTATGGAGGCGTTCATAGGCCGGGCGCGTAAAGCGCGCAGCAACGCGCTCGATCTCCTCGGCGATCAGGGTCGCCGGGCCGTCCTTGATCTGCGCCCACTCGGCGTCGACCTCCTCGCGGAACTTGTCGGCGCCGCGCTCCTTGACCAGGATCTTGATGCGCGCCTTGTGGATGTTGTCGCGGCGGCCGTAGCGGTTGTAGACGCGCAGGATCGCCTCGAGGTAGGTGAGCAGATGCTGCCACGGCAGGAACTCGCGGATCACGACGCCGATCATCGGCGTGCGCCCGAGCCCGCCGCCGACCAGCACGCGGAAACCGACCTCGCCACGCTCGTCCTTCACCGCGTGCAGGCCGATGTCGTGCACCGCCACGGCGGCGCGATCGGCGCGCGCGCCGTTGAGCGCGATCTTGAATTTGCGTGGCAAGAAAGAAAATTCGGGATGGAACGTCGACCACTGCCGGATGACTTCGCACCAGACGAAGGAGTCGACGATCTCGTCGCGCGCCACCCCGGCGAAATGGTCGGTGGTGACGTTGCGGAACGAGTTGCCCGAGGTCTGGATCGCGTGCATCTGCACGGTGGCGAGCTCGGCCAGGATGTCGGGCACCTCCTCGAGCTTCGGCCAGTTGAGCTGCAGGTTCTGGCGCGTCGAGAAGTGGCCGTAGCTGCGGTCGTACTTGCGCGTGATTTGCGCGAGCTTGCGTAGCTGTCGCGTCGACAGGAGCCCGTACGGAATAGCAATGCGCAGCATCGGGGCATAGCGCTGGATGTAGAGTCCGTTCCGCAGCCGCAGCGCCCGGAACTCCTCCTCGGACAGCTTGCCGGCGAGGAAGCGCTCGGTCTGGCCGCGGAACTGCCGGACGCGCTCGTCCACCAGCCGCTGATCGATCTCGTCGTAGCGGTACATGTCAGGCCGGCGCCAGCGCCGAGCGCCGGGTCCTAAAGAAAGCGACGAGCAGGCAGACATCCAGGAGGATCGCCGCCGCCATGGCGCTGTACGCGAACGGGCTGGCGGCGAGCTTCAGCGTGATCAGGGTGCGCGAAAGCCCGAAGCCGACCACCCACACGTCGAAGCTCATGCAGATGCGCCGGAACGTCTCCGCGTCCATGCGGCGGATGGCGAAGGCGCCCAGCGGAATGCCGATCAGCACGCTCGGCACGATCCACGAGCCGACGTGCAGCGCTTCCGCGGTAAAGAGGCCGAGCTGGTAATACGCGAACGCCGTGAGGCAGGACTCGGCCACGCGGATGAGCGCCAGGCCGGCGCGGAACTCCTGCTTGACAAGCCCCTGGTTGTTGAAGAGCAGCGCGAGCGGCGGCCCCGAGATCGTGGTCACCGAATAGAGGAAGCCCAAGCCCGTGCCGAACGGCACGCCGACCAGCCGCTCGGCGCCGATCGGACGGCGCACGCCTGCCGCCTGCAGCAGGATGAGCGGGAGGATGAGCACATACGTGCCGAGCTTCAGCCAGTCGGGATGCAGCGAGGCGAGCAGGTAGCTGCCGAGCGCGACCCCGGGGAGCAGGCCGACGATGATCGGCCAGACGCGATGCCACACCGTGCGGATCGCCGCGCGGTTGATCACCAGCACGTACAGGTTGATGAACACCTCGACCAGCACGAGCGCCGGGTTGAGCACGCGGTTGGCGAAGAACACGAGGCCCACCGGCACGGTCAGCGAGGAGAAGCCGTAGCCGAGCGCGCCGTTGACGAAGGCGGCGGCGAGCGTGATGACGACGAGGGCGACGATGCCGGGTTCCATAGGCGAAATGCTAGGAGCCCGCCTTATGCTCTCAAAGACTATTGTGTTACCATGTTATGCAATCAGGATCTAAGCGATGAAGCTCCAGCAGCTCCGCTATCTCACCGAGGTGGTGCGCCGCGGCCTGAACGTGTCCGAGGCGGCGGACGCCCTGCATACCTCCCAGCCCGGGGTGTCGAAGCAGATCCGCGCGCTCGAGGACGAGCTCGGCATCCAGGTCTTCCAGCGCCATGGCAAGCGCCTCGTTTCGGTGACCGAGCCAGGCAAGGCGGTGGTGGCGATCGCCGAGCGCATCCTCTCGGAAGCGCAGAACCTGCGACGCGCAGGCGAGGAGTTCGCCAACGACCAGCTGGGGACCCTGACCATCGCCGCCACCCATACCCAGGCGCGGTACGCGCTGCCCAAGGCGGTGGCGGCGTTCAAGCAGCGCTACCCGAAGGTCAAGCTGGTCATCCACCAGGGAAATCCGACCCAGATCTGCGAGCAAGTACTTACAGGCGAAGCCGATCTCTGCGTCGCGACCGAGGCGATCGCCGAGTACCCGGACCTGATTTCGATGCCGGTCTACCAGTGGAACCGCTGCGTCGTGGTGCCGCCGAAACACCCGCTTCTGAAATCGGCTCCCCTCACGCTCGAGAAGCTGGCGGAGTACCCCATCGTCACCTACGACTTTGCGTTCGCCAACCGCTCGCTGGTGGAGAAGGCCTTCGAGTTGCGCGGACTCCACCCCAACGTGGTGCTCACGGCGCTCGATTCCGACGTGATCAAGACCTACGTCGAGCTGGGCCTCGGCATCGGCATCCTGGCGAAAATGGCCTTCGACCCCAAGCGCGATGCGAACCTGCGCGCGCTCGACGCGAGCCACCTGTTCGAGTCCAGCACGACCCGGCTGGGAATAAAACGTAACGCCTATCTTCGGCGCTACACGTACGAGTTCATCGAGCTCTTCGCGCCGCACCTGCCGCGCGCCGTCGTGGAGCGCGCGGTGCGCGGCGAAGAAGGCTCGCGCTACGAGTTATAAGCGGTGATGAAGTCGCGCACGCGCGGGAACACGACTTCGCGCCACCGCCGGCCCGAGAAGATGCCGTAGTGCCCGACGCCCGGGGCGACGAAATGCGCGCGGCGCGCACGCGGGATGTTGAGGCAAAGCGCATGCGCCGCCTCCGTCTGGCCGTTGCCTGAGATGTCGTCGAGCTCGCCTTCGATCGTAAGGAGCGCGGGCTGGCGGATGGCGTGCGGGCGCACCAGCTCGTCGCGCGCGAACATGCGTCCCTTGGGCAAGGCGAATTCCTGGAACACCGTCTTCACGGTATCGAGGTAGAACTCCGCCGGCAGGTCGAGCACGGCGTTGTATTCATCGTAGAAGCGCCGGTGCGCCTCCGCCGATTCGCCGTCGCCGATCATCAGGTGGTTGAAGTACTCCCAGTGGGCGTTCACGTGCCGGTCCGGATTCATCGCCACGAAACCGAAGTGCTGGAGAAAGGCCGGATATACGCGCCGCATGTAGCCCGGATACTTCGCCGGCACGCGCTCGATCACGTTGCGCTCGAACCAGGAGTAGGACTTATGGCGCGCGAGGTTGTTGACTGCGGTCGGGCTGCGCCGTGCGTCGATCGGGCCGCCCATCATCACCATGGTGAGCGGCTGCGCCTGCATGCGCTCGGCCATGAGCGAGACTGCCGCGAGCACCGGGACCGTGGGCTGGCACACCGAGACGACGTGCAGGCGCGGCGACAGGAGCGTGATCCACTCGCGCACGTAGTCGACGTAATCGGCGAGATGAAACGGGCCGGCGGAAAGCGGCACCAGGCGCGCGTTGACCCAGTCGGTGACCCAGACGTCGTGCTCTGCGAGCAGCGCGCGCACCGTGTCGCGCAGGAGCGTTGCGTGGTGACCCGAGAGCGGCGCGACGACCAGCACCTTGTGCGCCTTCGCCGTGGGCTGCTTGAAGTGAATCAGGTTGCAGAAAGGTTTGGCGTGCGCCACCTTCATCTCGACGCCGTCGAGATTCCACTTCGGCTTCTCGTAGCGCTCGGTGACGCGGAGAAACAAGTCGCTCGACGCTGCCAGCCGGCGGGAAATGGGCCAGTGAGCGAGCGGGCTGAACGGGTGGCCAAACCAGCCGCGCGACCACTCGGCCATGAACCGTAGCGGCGCCAGCGCCATGTGCTGTGCTTCGTAAAGACTGTAGAGCATTCAAGGCACTGCAGTTGTCGTCACCAATCCGTTATAACAGAATTGCGGCAGTGCCGCATCGCGCCGCCCGTGTCGCTTTTGGCGTGCTCGTGGTGCTCGGCTGCGTGGTGCTGGGCGCCTACTTCTATCTGCGGCTCTCGCTGGCGCAGGTGAGCGGCGAAGTGACGCTCGCGGGCCTCGAGGCTCCGGTGGAAGTGCTGCGCGACGCGCACGGCGTCCCACACATCTTTGCACGTTCGGAGCGCGATGCGCAGTTCGCGCTCGGCTTCGTGCACGCGCAGGACCGGTTGTGGCAGCTCGAAATGAACCGGCGCATCGGCTCGGGCCGCATGGCGGAGGTGCTCGGCCCGGCGGCGCTCGACACTGACCGCTTCCTGCGCACGCTCGGCATCCGGCGCGTCGCCGCAGCCAACGTGCGCGCGCTCGACGCCGAGAGCCGAGACCTCCTCGCGGCCTACGCCGCCGGCGTGAACGCGTTCCTGGAGCAAAAGCCGGTGCTGCCGCTGGAGTTCTGGCTTCTGCGCGTCATGCCCGAGCCTTGGAGCGAGGTCGATTCCGCGGCCTGGGCCAAGATGGTGTCCTGGGATCTCGGCGGCAACTGGCGAAGCGAGCTCCTGCGCCTGCAGCTCGCGTCGCGTTTGCCCGTCGCGATCCAGGAATTCCTGCCGCCGTATCCCGGCGATGCGCCGCCCGAGCTGCCCGACCTGCGCCAGTTCTACGGCGTTCTGGAAAAGGAGCCGGCGCAGGTTTCCGCGGTGGACATGCCAGGGGCGTCGAACAGCTGGGTCGTGTCTGGCGCGCGCAGCGCCAGCGGCAAGCCGCTTCTTGCCAACGACCCGCACCTCGGCCTCACCGCGCCCAATGTCTGGTATTTCGCGCACCTCCAAGCGCCCGGACTAGATGTCATCGGCGCAACCCTCCCCGGCGTGCCGGGCATCGTCATCGGCCGCAACGCGCGCATCGCCTGGTCGGCGACCAATACCGGGCCCGACGTGCAGGATCTGTATCTCGAGCGCCTAGACGGCCGGGGCGGTTATCTCGCACCCGATGGGCGGCGAGCATTCGCCGTCGTGCGCGAAACGATCAAGGTGAAGGGCGCGGACGATGTGCAGCTCGCGGTACGCATCTCGCGGCACGGTCCGGTGATCAGCGACGTGCTGCAAGCCGCGCTCGACGCCACGCCGCGCGGCCATGCGCTCGCCCTCGCATGGACCGCCTTGGCCGAGGACGACACTTCGCTCGCCGCGTTGCTGCGTCTCGGACGCGCGAGCGGCTGGCCGGAATTTCTCGACGCCACGCGCAGCCTGCACGCCCCGCAGCAGAACCTGAGCTACGCGGACGTGGACGGCAACATCGGCTTCATCGCGCCGGGGCGCATTCCGGTGCGCAAGCCCGAGAACCCGCTGCACGGCCTCGCGCCGGCGCCCGGCTGGGATGCGCGCTATGACTGGGCGGGCTTCATCCCGTTCGACGAGCTGCCGCGCGCCTTCAACCCGCCGAGCGGCAAGATCGTCAGCGCCAATCACAAGATCGTGCCGCCGGGTTACCGGCACCACATCACCAGCGAATGGGAGGTGCCGTACCGCGCACGGCGGATCGATGCGCTGCTCGACGAGCTGCGACGGCACGATCGCGCCAGCTTCGCGCGCATCCAGGCCGATGTGGTGTCGCTCGCCGCGCGCGAGCTCCTGCCGCGCATGGTGGCCATCCAGGGCCAGAGCCCGGAGGCGGACGACGTGCTGAAATGGCTCGCGGCGTGGGACGGGGCGATGCTTCCCGAGCGGGCGGAGCCGCTGATCTTCAACGCGTGGCTGCGCGAATTCGACCGCGCGCTTTACGCCGACGAGCTGGGCCCCGCATTTCGCGGACAGTGGCGCAGCCGCGCCCTCTTCGTGGCAAACGTGCTCGCGGACCGCGACGGCCAGGCGCGCTGGTGCGACGACGTGCGCACGCCGCGCACCGAAACCTGCGACCAGCTGCTCGCGGCGTCGCTGGAAAGCGCGCTCGCGGACCTGCGCAAGCGCTACGGCAGCGATCCGAACCGCTGGCAATGGGGCGCGGCGCACGAAGCACGGCTGCGGCACCGGCCGCTCTCGCGCAGCGAGTGGCTGCGGCGCACGTTCGACATCAGCGTGCCGAGCGGCGGCGACGACTACACGATCAACCGCGGCCAGATGGATTACGGCGACGACAGCGCGCCCTTCGAGAACCGGCACGCCTCGAGCCTGCGTGCGATCTACGACCTCGCCGACCCGCAGGCCTCGCTCTTCATCCATCCGGGCGGCCAGTCGGGCAACCCGCTCTCGCGCCACTACCGGGACTTCGCGCCGCTCTGGGCGCGCGGCGATTACGTGCCGATGATCAGCGAACGGGCGAAGCTGGAGGCCGCGGGCGCGGAGCGCTTGGTGCTCCATCCGAAGCGCTAGGCCGCTTTCCGCTCCTCGCGCAGCGCGCGGCGCAGGATCTTGCCGACGTTGGTCTTGGGGAGTTCCGAGCGGAACTCGACGTACTTGGGCCGCTTGTAGCCCGTGAGCTCGCGCTTGCAGTGCTCGAGCACGTCCTGCACGGTGAGCTGCGGGTCCTTCTTCACCACGTAGACCTTGGGCACCTCGCCCGAATGCTCGTCGGGCACACCGACCACCGCGCACTCCAGCACGCCGGGCATCATCATGACAACCTGCTCGATCTCGTTCGGGAACACCTTGAAGCCCGAGACGACGATCATGTCCTTCTTGCGGTCGACGATGCGGATGAAGCCCTTCGCGTCCATCACGCCGATGTCGCCGGTACGCAGGAAGCCGTCGGCGCCCAGCACCTTCGCCGTCTCGTCGGGATGCTGCCAGTAGCCCGCCATGACCTGCGGCCCGCGGATGCAGATCTCGCCCGCTTCGCCGAGCGGCACCGGGCGGTCGTTGTCGTCGCGCAGCACGATCTCGGTCGAAGGCATGGGCACGCCGATCGAACCGCTGTATTCCGCGATATCCAGCGGGTTCGCCGTCGCCGCGGGCGCGGTCTCGGTGAGGCCATAGCCCTCGATCAGGGTGGTGCCGGTGACCTGCTTCCAGCGCTCGGCGACCGCTTTCTGCACCGCCATGCCGCCGCCGACGGCGAGCTTGAGCGAGGAGAAGTCGAGCTTGGCGAAATCGGGATGATTGAGCAGGGCGTTGAACAGCGTATTGACCCCGGTGATGATCGTGTACTTGTGCTTCGCCAGCTCCTTGACGAAGCCGGGGATGTCGCGCGGATTGGTGATCAGGATGTTTTCGCCCCCGACCACCATCATGTTCAGGCAGTTCACGGTCAGCGAGAAGATGTGGTAGAGCGGCAGCGCCGTGACGATCACCGGCCGCTCGCCGCGCACCGCGGGCTCGAGCCAGGCTTTGTATTGCAGGAGCGCGGCGATGACGTTGCGATGCAGCAGCATCGCGCCCTTCGACACGCCGGTCGTGCCGCCGGTGTACTGCAGGAAGGCCAGGTCATCGTGTCCGAGGAGCGGCGTGACCAGCTTCGCGCCGGCGCCCTCGGCGAGCGCCTGCTTGAAGCTCACGGCGCCCGGCAGGTCGTAGGCCGGCACCATCTTCTTCACCTTGCGCACCACCAGGTTCACGATGAGGCCCTTGAGCCCCAGCATCTCGCCGAGCGAGGTGACGACGACATGCTTGAGCGGCGTGCGCGCGCGCACCTGCTCGAGCACCGACGCGAAATTTTCGAGGATCACGATCACCTCGGCGCCGGCGTCCTTGACCTGATGCTCGAGCTCGCGCGCCGTGTAGAGCGGATTGACGTTCACCACCACCCCGCCGGCGCGCAGCGTGCCGAACATCGCGATCGGGTACTGCAGGCAGTTCGGCATCATGATGGCGACGCGCGCGCCCTTGGCGAGGCCCTTCGATTGGAGCCAGGCGCCGAACTTGCGCGCCAGCGCGTCGAGCTCGGAGAAGCGGAGCGTCTTCCCCATGCTGGTGAAGGCCGGGCGGTCGGCGTACGCGCGGATGCTTTTCTCGAACAGCTCGACCAGCGAGCTGTACTGGTGCGTGTCGATCTCCGCCGGCACGCCGGGCGGATAGCTCTTCAACCAGATGCGCTCCATGTCTCCTCCTAACGTGGGGCTTTTGCACTGATTCTAGCCACGATTGGCGCGGCGAGGCATCCCGCGCCGATGGCGGCGTAGCCCGCGATCCAAGCGGAGGCGGCGCCGGCGCCACCGGCGATATCCAGTGCGGCGCCAAAGAGCACCGGCCCGAGCAGTCCACCGGCGAAGCCGACCAGCGAATAGAGTCCCATCGCCGCGCCGCGCAGCTCGGCAGGAGCCGCCGCGACCAGCCCGGCGGTCAGCGTGCCCGACTCCGCCATCACCAGCATCGAGTACACGACGAGCAGCGCGAGCACGACGCCCCAGTGCCAGGGCGCGGCCCAGCCGAGCAGCAGCCCGCTCGAGCCCGAAGCCGCCATGACGAGCAGGATCCAGCGCCGCCGGCCGGTCCGCAGCGCGACCTCATTGCCCAGGATCGACGCCGGCACCGCAAGGAGATTCACCACCGCGGCGATCGCCGCGAGCGACCAGGGGAAGCTGCTGCCGCGGTGCAGGCTCGCCGAGTAGGCGAGAAACGCCACCATCCACGCGCGCGAGCCGAAGAGCTCGAGGCAGTGCACCATGTAGCCGAGCATGTAGCCGGCGCTTGGCCGATCCGCGAGCACGCGCCGCCAGGCGTGCAGCGGAAACAGATTGGCCAGCGAGACGCGCGAGCGCCCAGCCGGGCGCACCGGTGTAAGGGCGAGCACCACCGCGCCTGCGGCGAGCGGGCCGAGCGCGCTCAGCACGAATGCGGCAGGCCAGCCGTACGCCGGCGCGATGAATCCCGCCAGCGCCAGCGAAAGCGCCGTACCGATGCCGAAGAAGGACGTATAGAAAGCAATGGTGCGGCTCTGGTAGGGACCCGAGACGCGGTCCGAGAGCAGGCGCAGACCGGGCATGTAGGTCGCGGCGATGCCGACGCCGAGCAGCGCCTGGAAGAGCACGGCGCTCGCCAGGCCGGCCGCGACGAGGCCGAAGCCCGCGCTGCCGATCGCGGCGAGAAGGCTCCCGGCGACATACACCTTGCGCGCATCGACCCGGTCGGTGAGCGCGGTCCACAGCGACACGGTGCCGATGTAGCCGGCGAAGAACATGCCGCCGACCACGCCCGCCTCCGCGTTGGACATGCCCCATTCGTCGCGCAGCTCCGGCAGCAGCGCGGCGTACGTCGAGAAGCCCAGCATCGACAGGATGTGGGCCGCGAGAAGGAGGTAAACCGCGTTCAGCGGTTCTTGAAGTTCGGCTTGCGCTTCTCGAGGAAGGCGGCCATGCCTTCCTTCTGGTCCTCGAGCGCGAATTGCGAATGGAACAGGCGCCGCTCGAACAGCACGCCCTCGGCGAGCGTCGTCTCGTACGCGCGGTTGATCGACTCTTTGATCATCATCACCACCGGCAGCGAATAGCCGGCAATCTTCTCCGCCACGGCGAGCGCCTCCTCCATCAGCTTGTCGAGCGGCACCACGCGCGATACGAGCCCGGCGCGCTCGGCCTCCTGCGCGTCCATCATGCGGGCCGTCAGGCAGAGGTCCATCGCTTTCGCCTTGCCGACGGCGCGCGGCAGGCGCTGCGTGCCCCCGGCGCCCGGCATGATGCCGAGGTTGATCTCGGGCTGGCCGAAGCGCGCGTTGTCGGCCGCGATCACGATGTCGCACATCATGGCGAGCTCGTTGCCGCCGCCGAGCGCATAGCCGGCGACCGCCGCGACCACCGGCTTGCGGATGCGCCGGATGTGCTCCCAGTCGCGGGTGACGTAGTCCGCCATGAAGGCGTCCATGTAGCTGTAGTCCTTCATCACGCCGATGTCGGCGCCGGCGGCGAACGCCTTCTCGCTGCCGGTGATGACCATGGCGCCGACACCCGCGTCGGCGTCAAATGCCTGCAGCGCATTGCCGAGCTCCTGCATCAGCTGCGGATTGAGAGCGTTCAGCTGCTTCGGCCGGTTCAGCGTGATGACGCCGACGCGGCCCTTCTGCTGCACGGTGATCAGGTCATAGCTCATCGGTGGGGATGACTTTCGCGTAGAAACCGTTCAGCGCGGCGAGGAACGCCGCAGGCACCTGGCGCGCCTTCCTCGACCACGATACGGCCGAAGTCGCCGCGCAGGCTCGCGCAGGGGCCGATGTAGGCGCGCGCGCCCACAATCACGTCGCCGATCAGCACCGCGCTCGGATGCACGAAGGCGCCGGGCTCGACGACCGGCACGATGCCGTCGATGGCATAGACCTTTGGCATGATGGATGATTCTACGTTACGCCAAACTCACGCAGGGAGGGGACGGTGGACCTGATCGCGCATTTCCATGGAGCACGCAATGTCGTATCCGTACCCGCGGGGGCGGTGCTGTTCGCCGAAGGAGACCCCGCAACGAACATGTATGTGCTGCTCGAGGGAGAGGCCGATATCTGCGTCGGAGGCGACGTCGTGGAGAAGGCGCTACCGCCGGCGCTACTTGGAGAAATGGCCCTCGTGGATGGTTCCGCCCGGAGCGCAACCGTAGTTTCTCGAGCCAGCTGCAAGGTGATCTCGGTCGACGTGGCGCAGTTCGACCTGCTGGTTCGCGAGTCTCCCGAGTTTGCCCGCCAGGTCATGACCGTGATGGCGGGTCGGTTGCGCGCGATGAACGAAAGACTGCGGGAGGCAATCGGAGAATTGTCCGTGCGCGGTCGTCGGCCTAGAGGGGAACGCTAGGATTGGCGTTCCGGCATGGCAAAATTCTGATTCCATGCCATCGGTCCTCGTCTCGGTCGAAGCGGGTGTCCAGACCATCACGCTTAACCGGCCCGAGAAGCTCAATGCGCTGAACCCCGAAATGCACGCGGCTCTGCGTGCCGCAGTCCAGCGCGCCGCCGATGAGCCCGCGATCCGCGCGGTGCTTCTCACCGGGGCCGGGCGCGGCTTCTGCACGGGACAGGATCTCGCCGAGCGCGACGTCAGCGCCGGCGCTGCGCCGATCGATCTTTCCGTTTCGCTCGGCTCGCACTACAACCCGCTCGTGCGCCGCATGCGCGCGCTGCCCAAACCCATTGTCTGCGCGGTGAACGGCGTCGCCGCCGGCGCCGGCGCCAACCTCGCGCTCGCCTGCGACATCGTGGTCGCCGCGCGCTCCGCGAGCTTCGTCCAGTCATTTTCGAAACTGGGGCTCGTGCCGGACGCGGGTGGCAGCTATTTCCTGCCACGTCTGGTGGGCAGTGCGCGCGCCATGGGCCTGGCGCTGCTCGCCGAGAAGCTCGATGCCGACGAGGCGGCGCGCTGGGGACTCATCTGGAAAGTGGTGGACGACGCCGAGCTCCCGTCCGTCGCGCGCGCGACGGCCGAGAAGCTGGCGAGCGGGCCCACCAAGGGCTATGGACTGCTGAAGAAGGCGATGCACGCTTCGGCCGGAAACCTGCTCGACGCCCAGCTCGACCTCGAGCGCGACCTGCAGCGCGAGGCCGGCCTGACCGAGGACTATCGCGAGGGCGTCACCGCGTTTAAGGAAAAGCGCGAGCCGCGCTTCAAAGGGAAATGAACCCGCAGGAGCTCGCGGAGGAGATCATCCGGCGGTTCGGGCCGATGGACCGCGCGTCGCACCTGCTCGGGATCCGCCTGCTCGAAGTGCGCCCAGGGCATGTGCGCATGTCGATGCGCGTGATCGACACAATGGTAAACGCACAGCAGATTTGCCACGGCGGCCTCATCTTCACGCTAGCCGACACGAGCTTCGGTTACGCGAGCAACTCGCACAACCAGCGCGCGCTCGCGGCGAGCTGCTCGATCGAGTTCCTCGCGCCAGCCCAGGTCGGCGACGAGCTGACCGCGGAAGCCGACGAGGTCGGCCATCTCGGGCGTACGCGCGTCTACGATGTGCGGGTGACCAATCAGGACCAGGCGCTGATCGCCCTGTTCCGCGGCAAGTCCACGGCTGTGAAGGGCGCGTGGGTCGAATGAAGGCGTTCGAGCTCGAGCCGGTCGAGAAGGCGCCGCGCAAGGAGCTCGCGCGGCTGCAGCTCGAGCGGCTGCAATGGTCGCTGAAGCATGCGTACGAGAATGTGCCCCACTATCGGAAGAAGTTCGACGCCGCGGGCGTGAAGCCGGGCGACTGCCGCACGCTCGATGATCTGCGCCGCTTCCCCTTCACGACCAAGTCGGATCTGCGCGAGACCTACCCCTTCGGCATGTTCGCGGTGCCGATGGCGCGCATCGTACGCATCCACGCCTCGTCTGGCACCACGGGCAAGCCGACGGTGGTCGGCTACACCGCGCGCGACATCGACATGTGGACCAACCTGATGGCTCGCTCCATCCGCGCCGCCGGCGCGCGGCCGGGGGACAA
>DASQAW010000454.1:0-10300 GCA_035635495.1 Burkholderiales bacterium | reverse complement strand
TCCAGCAGATCGGCGAGGCCGCCGCTGTTCTTCAGGGAATACCGCCGGTGGAGCGACGGCGAGCGAAAGTCGGCGTCGATGAGCAGCGTTCGCTCGCCCATGGCGGCAAAGGTCTCGCCGAGCTCTACCGCCAGCGACGTGCGCCCGTCCTGTGCGCCGACGCTGATCACCGGCAGCAGCGTGCGGCTGCCGTTGAACCAGTGCTCGAGGAGCTGAAGGCCGAGCGCGCGCAGCGCCTCGGGTCGAAAGGGACGCGCGGCCAGGAGCGGATCGCCGATCACGGCGAGGAGCTCGCGCTCCGAGCGCACCGTGGGACGACGGAAGCTTTGCCACGGCGCAAACGCCAGCGAGTTCATCAAGGAAGAGGATATGAGCAACGCGTATGCCAGTGTGCAAAATCAATGAGTTCAGCCGAACGACGGCGGCGTAAGCGCCTAGTCCTGTTGCCGGGGCCCGACAAGCACCCGCGTCACATGCGCTAACTAGAATCGCCGCAAACAATCTCCAGAAAGGCTCGTGCTGATGCTCCGTCGTGTCTTCAAGGCGGCGTGGGTGCTGCTGCTGGCTCCCTTCGCCGCCCAAGCCTTCGAGGCCGTCGACGTGCTGACCCCCGCCGGCAGCGGCGTCTATCCCGCCTACCCGAGCGAGCCGCTGCGGCCCTACGGCCTGTGGGGGCAGTTCGGCCTGATGTACGACACCAACATCCTGCGGCAAACGACCGGCGACAACAATGAGACCGTGGCGCGGCTGGGAATCGGCGGGCGCTACGACCAGCGCGTGATCGGCCGCCAGAGCGTCCACGTCGAAGGCCGCGTCGACAGCTACGTCTACAACAAGTACAGCGACCTCGACAACGTCGGCTACGGCGGCGTCGCCGAGTACCGCTACGAGATAGGCAACGCGTTCAGCGGCACGGTCGGCGCGTCGCGCCGCAAGTTCCAGGCGAACCTCTCCGAGATCCAGCGACCCGATTACGACCCGATCACCGAGACGGTGCTGAACACCACCGGGCGCTTTGCCCTCGGGCCGCACGTCGGCCTGCGCGCCGCCGCGGCCTACGTCGACTATCAGCGGCCCACGCGCGCCGCGTCCAACACCAAGACCGTCATCCTCACCGGTGGCGCGGACTATGTCACCGACCTCGGCAACGTGATCGGCGTCGAGGTCGCCGAGGCGAAGGGCGACGCGCCGGTGAACGAGCTGGTCGATCCGCTGGGCCAGTTCGTCAACAACGACTACCGCCAGCGCGACTACGGCGTGGTGGCCACCTGGGCGGTGAGCCCTTTCATCCGCGTCGCCGGCCGGGTCGGCCACACCCAGCGGAACTACAGCGAGCTACCCGGGCGCGACTTCGACGGGCCGACCTGGAACGTCCTGCTGCAGTGGCTGCCGACCAACAAGACCGCGCTCGTGTTCGAGTCCTCGCAGCACGTCTCCTCGATCATCGACATCGGCGCGAGCCACGTCGTCGTCAAGGGCGTGTCCTTCGGCCCGAACTGGGCGCCGACCGCGAAGCTCAACTTCCAGGCGCGCTTCGTGCGCCAGCACCAGAACTTCGAGGGCGATCCACAGGCCGAGCTCGGCGTCGCGCCGCTGCGCGAGGAAATCGTCCGCGGCTACCGCCTCGGCTCCTACTGGGAATACACCCGCCAGGTGCACTTCACCTTCTCGCTCGACCACGGCGAGCGCGAGTCCAACATCCTCGGGCGCAACTACCGCTACAACGCCGGCATCGCCAACGTGAAGTACATCTTCTAAGAAGACCGAAAAGGGGTCAGAGCAATTTTCCTGTAACTACTGACGCGCTTAGGTGTTACAGGAAAATTGCTCTGACCCCTTTTAGCGGCCGTAAGCGTCTTCGAAGCGCACGATGTCGTCCTCGCCGAGATAGGCGCCGGACTGGACCTCGATGATTTCCAGAGGCAGCTTCCCGGGATTTTCCAGGCGATGCTTCGTGCCGGGCGGGATGTAGGTCGATTCGTTCTCGGTCAGCAAGAAGGTCTCCTCGCCGCGGGTGACGCGAGCGGTGCCGCGCACGATGACCCAGTGCTCGGCGCGGTGGTAGTGCAGCTGCAGCGATAGCGCGGCGCCGGGCTCCACCACGATGCGCTTCACCTGGAAGCGCTCGCCCTTTTCGATGCCGTCGTAGCTGCCCCAGGGACGGTGGACCTTGCGGTGCGCGAGGGTCTCGCCGCGCCCGGCGGCCTTGAGCTCGGCGACCAGCTTGCCGACGGCCTGCGCCTTGTCCTTGCGCGCGACCATCACGGCATCGGGCGTCTCCACCACGACCACATCGTCCAGGCCGACGCATGCGACGAGGCGGTGCTGCGCGAGGACGAGAGCGTTGCGCGTATCGGCGAGGTGCACGTCGCCCTCCGTCGCATTGCCAGCCTCGTCCTTCTCCTCGATTTGCCACAGCGCGTCCCACGCGCCGACGTCCGACCAGCCGGCCTCCAGCGGCACCACCACCGCCTGGACGAGGCTCGGCTCCGCGGTGATCCGCTCCATCACCGCGTAGTCGATGGAATCGGGCGGGCAGTTGCCGAACGCGGCCGCGTCGACGCGGAAGAAGCCGCCGTCGCGCTTGCCCTGCCGGTAGGAGCGCTCGCACGCGGCGAAGATGTCCTGGCGGAAGCTCGCGATCGCGTCGAGCCAGACGGAGGCGCGCACGGCGAAGATGCCGCTGTTCCACAGATAGCATCCGCTCGTGAGGTATTCGCGGGCAGTGGCCGCATCGGGCTTCTCTACGAACGCTTCTACGTAGTTCCCCTTGCCGGCCCGGATGTAGCCGTAGCCGGTCTCGGGCGCGCTCGGCGGCACGCCGAAGGTGACGACGTGGCCCTGACGCGCAAGCGCCGCGCCGCGCTCCACCGCGCGCTGGAACGCCGCGTTGTCCCGGATGAAATGGTCCGACGGCATGGCGAGCAGCACCGGATCGTCGGAGGTGACGGCGTGGATCGCCGCGAGCGTGAGCGCCGGCGCGGTGCCGCGCCCGGCCGGCTCGAGGAGAATCCCCTTCGGCTTGATGCCGATGCGCGCGAGCTGCGCCTGCACCATGAAGCGGTGCGCCTCGTTGCACACGAGGAGCGGCTGGCCGATCGCGGCGACGCCCTGACAGCGGCCGGCGGTTTCCTGCAGCAGCGTGTGGCTGCCGTTCAGCGCGTGCAGCGGCTTCGGATGGTGCTCGCGGGAAAGCGGCCACAGGCGGGTGCCGGATCCGCCGCAAAGAATGACCGGCTGGATCATGGTCGGCGTCACGCCGAGCTCAATCAAGGTGCTGCGCTCCTTCGGTAGGACTAGATGCGGGCGCTGCGGCGCCGCTCGCCGAAGAGTTTCTGATAGCCCCAGTCGGAGATAAACCGCGCCTGATAGTCCGCTCGGGCGCACTCGCCCATCTGCCGCATCTTCTCGGCGAAGGCGTCGGCCCAGGCGAGCCGCCGCGCCAGGTCGCGCGCCGAGCCCGGCTCGAAGAGCAGGCCGTTGCGGCCCGGTTCGATCAGGTCGGCGAGCGCCCCCACCCGGCTCGCGATCACCGGCACGCCGTTGGCGAAGGCTTCCACCAGCGGCCGCGGCATCGGGTCGTAGGAGAGCGTCGGCAGCACGAGGTAGGCGGCGCGCTGCAGCCGCTCCTGCAGCAACTCGCCGTCGAGCTGGTCGCGGTTCAGGAACTCGATCTGCGCGCCCGGGTAAAGGTCGAGCGCCTCGATCAGCGTTGCCGCGCCGCTCTCGGCGGAAAGGTCGCTGATGAAGACGCCGCCCAGGCGGCGCTGGTCATGTTTCACTGGGGCGCCACCGCCGGGTGCGGTACTGGATGGTGGGGGTGCGGCGCGGCCGGTCCGGGGCCATGCGCGGCCGCTCCGGCTCGGGCAGCGCTGCGACGCGCACTTCCTTGCGCGGCCGCTCGATCCGCGGCCGCGAGGGTTGGGCGAGCGCCGGTTTCTCGGCGGCTTGGTCGCCATGCTGCTCCTGCTCGCGCTGGGCGCGGCCGCGCAGCCGGCCCGAGGCGTACAGGTAACCCGCGGCGGTAGCGGCGGCACTCATGGTCTTTCTCCTGTCATTTCGGCATCCATGCCGTTCTTTTCTCCAGCAATTTCCAGTACGCGCCGACGACGCGCTCGGCGCGCTCGATGCGCCGGAGCGCGAGCGAGCGCTCGAGCACCACGCCGAGCAGGTAGACGAGCGTCAGCGCGCCGATCACCGGCGGACGCCACGACCACTCGGGATAGGCCTGCACCGCAAAATCGGCCGCGCGCCGCATCGCCTGGCGCAGCACGGGCACCGTGACCGGACGCGAGTTCAAGGCTCGCTGGATCATCAGGTAGTGCAGGACGTCGTCGAGCGGGCTGGCGTCGGCGTGCGCGCGGCCCCAGTCGGTGACGAACAGCTGCGAGCCAAGGTTGCGGATGTTCCAGGGCGCGAAGTCGCCCTGCGAGAGCACGTAGGGTCCGGTCCAGTAGAGCAGCGCGGTCTCGCAGTCGCGGTAGCTCTCCTCCAGCGTCTGCGCCGCCCTGGGCGAGGCGAAATCGCGCGCCTGGTCGATCGAGCGCTGCAGCCACTGGCAGGTGCCCGAGACTTCGAACTCCACGGTGCGGAGCCGGGCCTTGCGCAGGCTGGCGAGGAAGCGCGCGTGATCGCCGGTGAAGGCGCGCGTCTCGCCGCCCGCGGGCAGCATGCTGATCACGAGGTAGCGGCGCCCGAGCGGGCTCATGCCTTCCTCGAGCACGCGCGGCACCTGGCCTTCGAGCTCGCGCACTTCCTCGAGCTCGCGCAGCCAGCGCGCTTCGCGCGCGAGGAGCCGGTCCGCCTGCTCGTCCGCCGCGGTCTTCACCAGTCCGAAGGACAGGTTCATTTCAACCCGTCGATCAGCGCGAGCGCCTTGGCGTACTCGATCTTGTCGAGCCGCCCATCGGGCCGGCGATCGGCTTCGTTGAACACGCGGTCGAGCTGCGGCAGCGCGAGCGCCTCGCCGCGGTCGACGTAGCCGTCGTGATTGCGGTCGAGCTGCTCGAAGGTCACCACGGCGCGTTGCTCGAGTTGCGAATGGCGCGCGCTCGGCAGCGTGACCGTGACGATCGGCAGCGCCGACATGAGCGAGACGAACATCGCGCCGAGGAAGAGCAGGAAAACCGACCGCTCTTGGCGCAGGCGTTGATTCATCGGAAGTGGGCCAGTGTTGGTGTTTGGTGGCAGCCACTCTTTGCAAGCTGCGTACCACGTACTGAAATGCGCGCCGCTTCAATGCCTTACGTTGCGCGCGCGCCATGCGCGCCGCGCGGAAGCGTCGTGCGCATCGGACCGCGCGCTAGCGGCGCGGCGCTAGGTGCTTGTTTGCGGGGGAAATTTCAGGTCGCGGAGGCGCGACGTCGATGACCGACTAACCGTGTAATCGCTTCCACCATCGCGTCGGGATTCGCCTTGCCCTTGCCGGCTATGTCGAGCGCCGAGCCATGGCCGACGGAGGAAAACAGGACCGGCGTGCCGATCGTGAGTGCAGCCGCGCGCTGCGGCGCGAGGAGCTTCGCCGCCACGTGACCCTGGTCGTGCAGCATCACCACGTACGCGTCGTGGCCCGGGCGCTGGATCAGCGTGTCGGCGCCGAACGGACCCTCGACACTCATGCCCGCGCGCCTCGCTTCCTCGAGCGCGGGCTGCACCGTCTCGATTTCCTCGCGGCCAAACGCGCCCGCCTCGCCGGCGTGCGGGTTGACGCCGCTCACCGCGATGCGCGGCCGGTCGATGCCGAGCTTTTTCAGCGCGCCTTCCACCGCCCGTAGCGTGTGCAGGATCCGTGGACGGGTGACGAGCGCGAGCGCCTCCTTCACGCTCGCGTGCAGCGTCACGTGTGCAATGCGCATCTCGCGGCCCTCGTGCGTGAAGCAGAGCATCAGGATGCCCTCGTCGGGCGGCAGCCCGCACACGCGGGCGACGAACGAGGGATAGCCATCGAACTTGAGGCCTGCGGCGTGCACGGCGGCTTCGGTGTGCGGTGCGCCGACCACGGCGTCGTACTTGCCGTTCAGCGCACCGTCGATCGCCAGTGCGGCGACTTCGAGCGCTGCGCGCCCGTGCTCGGGCGCGACCGCGCCGATGCGCGGCGGCGCGTGCTTGACGTCGCGGATGAAGAGATCGTCGAGCGAGAAGCCGCAGGGCGCCGCGTGCAGGGCGAGAACTTCGCGCGAGCCGATGAGCACCGGCTGGCAGAGCTCCAGCACTCGCGGGTCGCGCGCCGCCTTGATCGAGATCTCCGGCCCGATGCCGGCGGGATCGCCTGTAGCGATCGCCAGTCTCGGCTTCACGCGGTCGGCTTCACTCGAGCTTGACGCCGGCGGCGCGGATCACCGCGCCCCAGCGCTCGACCTCCTGGCGCATGAAGGCCGCGGTCTCGCCCGGGCCAAGGCCCATCGGCTCGGCCGAGAGATCCGCAAGGCGCTTCTGCACGTCGGGCAGCTTGAGCGCCTCCTGCACGGCGGCCGCGACCTTCTCCGCTATGGCGGGGCTGGTCTTCGGCGGCGCGACGACGCCGAACCACGCGACCGACTCGAAGCCCGGCAAAGTCTCGGCCAGCGCCGGCACGTTCGGCAGGCCGCGAAAGCGCTGCCGGCTCGCGACCGCCAGCGCCCTGAGCTTCCCGGCGCGCACGTGGGGCAGCGAAACGCCGAGGTTGTCGCACATCATGTCGACCTGGCCGGCGAGCAGGTCGGTCAGCGCCGGCGCCGTGCCCTTGTACGGGATGTGCGTTATCTGCAGGCCACCGGCCATCGACTTGAAGAGCTCGGCGGTGAGGTGCGAAGTGCTGCCGCTGCCCTGCGAGGCGTAGTTGAGCTTGCCGGGGTTCTGTCTGGCGATGGCGACCAGCTCGGCCACCGAGCCGGCGCCGACGTTCGGATTCACGAGCAGGACATTCGGGATCGCGCCGATCACCGTGATCGGGACGAACTGCGACGCGTCGTAGGAGAGCTTCGGGTAGAGCAGCCGGTTGATGACCAGCGGCGGCGGCGGACTGGACAGCAGCGTGTAGCCGTCGGGCTCGGCGCGGTACACCGCGTCGGCGCCGATGTTGCCCGCCGCGCCGGGGCGGTTGTCGACGATCACCGGCTGGCCCCACTTCTCGGTGAGCTTCTCGGCCACCGCGCGCGGCATCAGGTCGGCGCTGCCGCCCGCCGGAAACGGAACGATGATGCGGACCGGCTTCGACGGCCAGTCCTGCGCGTGCGCTGCGCCGATGAAGGCGAACAGCGCAACGAAAAGCTTTAACGGAATCGCCAGATCCCTGCTACCCCCAGGGCATCATAGTAATTCACTTCGTAGGGGCTGCCTTGCTTGCCGACCTTCCTGTAGCGCTGCCACTCGGCGCGCAGGCTCAAGGGGCCGGCGAAGTCCCATTGCAGTCCGGCGCCGTAGGTGAGCTGCGAGCTGGTCTGGTCGGCAATGCCGCCCACCGAAGTGGATTGCGACGCGCGATAGGCCCCGATGCGGCCGTAGGCGAAGAAGCGCTCCTCGATCGGCACGATGCCGATGGCGGTGACGTCGAACACCCTGGTGTGGATGTTTCCGCTCGCGCTCGGGCTGCTCGCGCGCACCTTGCCGAGGTCGCGGTAGGCGGTCTCCGCGGCGAAGTAGCGGTTCAGCCGGTAGCCGCCGAAGACGCCGAACGCCGGATCGTTCGCGTCGCAGGTCTGGCCGCCGCCGGAAAGCACGCCGACGCACTCCTTCTTCGCCTGCGAGTAGCCGAGCGCGGCGCCGACGTAAGGACCGCTCGGCGTCGGCGCGGGCGGTGGCGGAAACGGCGCCTGCCCCTGGGCCGCAGCCGTCGCCACCGTCAGGGCGAGCAGGATGAACAGGCGGGTCGTCACAGGGTCCTCTTCGATCGACGCGAGGCTGCGAAACCTAGCAAAGCCTGGTCATCGCTGTCTTGCGCGGCTCTCTATAATCGGCCGATGCTCGAGCGAAGCTGGCCCGCCGAGGGCGCGACGCGGGTGCCGTACTGGGTCTACCAGGACGAGGAGGTTTATCGCGAAGAGCAGCGGCGCATCTTCCAGGGGCCCGCGTGGAACTACCTCTGCCTCGAGGCCGAGCTGCCCGAGCCGGGGTGCTTTGTCACGACATTCGTCGGCGACATGCCGGCGGTCGTGACGCGCGATCCGCAGGGCGCGCTGCACGCCTTCGAGAACCGCTGTGCGCATCGCGGCGCGCTGATCTGCATGCAGGCACGGGGCCGCGCCGAGCGCTTCAACTGCATCTACCACAACTGGACCTACGACCACGCCGGCAACCTGACCAGCGTCGCCTTCCGCAAAGGCATCGCCGGCAAGGGCGGCATGCCGGCGGATGCGCATCCCGAGTCGCAGGCGCCGAAGCAGTTTCGCGTGGCGAGCATCCACGGCCTGGTGTTCGGCACGCTGTCGCCGAAAGCGCCCGAGCTGGCGGACTACATCGGCCCCGAGATCCTGCCGCGCCTCAAGCGCGTGATGATCAAGCCGGTGAAAGTGCTCGGCACCTATACCCAGGTGCTGCCGAACAACTGGAAGCTCTACATGGACAACGTGAAGGACACGTACCACGCGAGCCTCCTGCATCTCTTCTTCACCCGCTTCCGCATCAACCGGCTGACGCAGAAGGGCGGCGTCTTCGTCTCCGCCGACGGCGCGCACCACTGCACCTATACCGAGATGGTCGAGGACCGCGGCGACGCTTATGAGGCCGGCGGCATGCGCTCGGCTGGATCCCAGACGTTCAAGTTGGAAGCGCCGGAGCTGCTCGACCAAGTGGACGAGCTCGGCGACAACGTCTCGATCCAGATCCTCTCCCTCTTCCCCGGCTTCGTGCTGCACCAGATCCGCAACTCGCTCGCCGCCCGCCAGGTCGTGCCGAAGGGCATCGGCCGCACGGAGCTGCACTGGACGCTCTTCGGCTTCGCCGACGACGACCAGGCGATGCTGCGCCGGCGCCTGCTGCAGGCGAACCTGGTCGGCCCGGCCGGCTACATCTCGATGGAGGACGGCGCCGCCACCGGCTTCGTGCAGCGCGGCGTCGCCGCCTCGCCCGAGCGCGCCTCGGTGATCGAGATGGGCGGCGCGACCATCGGCTCGGGCGACTCGCGCGTCACCGAGACCGCGGTGCGCGGCCTTTGGAAGGCCTGGCGCAGCTACATGCAGCTATGAAGTCCCAATCAGGGACAGACCACGATTTCGACGTAACCCTCCAGTTGGCGATAGAGAGACTGCATGCGCGCTATGCGCAAGCACTGGACACCGACCAGCTCGAAAAGTGGCCCGACTTCTTCACCGAGAAAGGTCGCTACCGCATCACTACCGCCGAGAACGAGGCGCGTGGCCTGCCGCTGCCCGTGCTCTACGCCGAAGGGCGCGCGATGCTGACCGATCGCGTGGCGTCGCTGCGGCACGCCAACATCTACGAGCCGCAGCGCTACCGCCACATGGTGTCCGCGGTGCTGATCGAGCGCGAAACCGAAGGGACGGTCAAATCCATCGCCAATTTCCTCGTCGTCCGCATCATGGAGAACGGGGAGACGATGCTCTTCGCCAGCGGCCGCTACGTCGACCGCATCGTGCTTCCCGAGATGCGTTATGAAGAGCGCGTGGTGATCTGCGACAGCCGGCGCTTCGATACCCTCCTCGCCATTCCCCTGTAGATGACCGCCGCGCTCACCATGCGCCAGGCGCCGCACGCGGCGGCGGTGACGCGGCTGCTCGCCGAAGCGAAGCTGCCCTCCTCCGACCTCACCGAAGCGCACCTGCAGAACTTTCTCGCCTGCGGCGCGGACGACAAGCTGAAGGGCGTCGTCGGCCTCGAGCTCTACCAGCCCGTGGCGCTGCTGCGCTCGCTCGCGGTCGCATCACGCGCGCGCGGCCGCGGCGTCGGCAGCGCGCTCCTCGCCGAGGCCGAGAGCTACGCGCGCTCCCGCGAAGTGAAGGAGATCTATCTCCTGACCACCACCGCCGAGCGATTCTTCGCGGGCCGCGGGTACGAACGGATCCAGCGCGAAGCCGCGCCGGAGGCGATCCGCGAGACGCATGAGTTCTCGAGCCTGTGCCCGGCGAGCGCGGCGGTGATGCGCAAGCGGCTCTAACAAAAGGGGTCAGAGCAATTTTCCTGTAACAAAACGGCTCCGACCGCGCGTCTATTTGTTACGCGAAAATTGCTCTGACCCCTTTTTCAGGCGTAGCTCCAGGTGGCGCTTCACGTCGGGCCACTCGGACAGGATGATGCTGTACATCACCGAGTCGCGCACCGTGCCGTCGCGCCGCGGCCAGTGATGGCGGATGACGCCGTCCTTCTT
>DASQAW010000453.1:0-15818 GCA_035635495.1 Burkholderiales bacterium | reverse complement strand
CGCCGACACGCAGATGGACGACGGCGTGCCGGTGGCGGGCTCGGTGCGCGGCCAGCTGCAGGGGCCGATAAACCCGGCGGTGGCCAAGCAGGCGGCCCCCAACTACGCGGAGACCGGCACCAACGTCTACCTGATCTGCCGCTCGCTGTAACCGCTCTCCCTCTCCAAAAAAGCCGGCGCCAGCCGGCTTTTTTTTCGCCTAGCCGCGCAGGAGCTTTTCCTCCGCCGCGAGGAGCTGCTCGGGCGCGCCGAGCAAAACAACGATGTCACCCTCGCGCAGCGCGCCGGCCTGCTCCGGCGCGAGCCTCAGGCGCGCGCCGGGCCGGCGCACCGCGCGCACCTGCACGCCCAGCCCCAGCTCCGCGAGCTGCCGGCCGACGGCGTGCGCGCCCGGCTCGAGCGTCACCGCGTGCAGCCGCGCCACGGCCTCGCCGTCGCGCTCGTCGCTGCCCCCGGCGAAGAGCCCGCGCAGGAGGCTGTACTGCTGGTCGCGCACCTGGCTCACGCGGCGCATCACGCGGCTGAGCGGCACGCCGGCCACCACCAGGGTATGGGACGCGAGCATGACGCCCGACTCGAACGCTTCGGGCACCACCTCGGTGGCACCCGCTTCGGTGAGCCGTCCGATGTCGGCCTCGTCGCGCGCGCGCACGATCACGGGGACCGCCGGGTTGAGGGCGTGGATGTGCGCGAGCACGCGCAACGCCGTGTTGACGTCGGCGAAGGTCACCACGGCGGCCGCGGCGCGCGCAATGCCCGCCGCGACGAGCGCCTCGCGCCGCGAGCTGTCGGCGTACACCACGCTTTCTCCCGCGAGCGCCGCCTCGCGCACGCGCTCGGGGTCGAGGTCGAGCGCAACGTAGCGCACGCCTTCGGCGTCGAGCAGGCGCGCGAGACGCTGGCCGTTGCGGCCGTAGCCCAGCACCACCACGTGGCGCTCGGCGCTCATCGACTGCGCGGCGATGCGGTGCAGCTCGAGCGAGCGCAGCATCCACTCCGAGCGCGACACGCGCATCACGATCGCGTCGGACGCCGCGATCATGAAGGGCGCCGCGAGCATCGACAGGATCATCGCCGCGAGCAGCGCCTGCGCGAGCGCGTCGGGCAGCAGGCTCGCGCCCGCGGCCAGCGGCAGCAGCACGAAGCCGAACTCGCCGGCCTGCGCGAGCGCGAGCCCCACGCGCAGCGCCGTGCCGCCCGGCGTGCCGAAGGCGCGCGAGAGCCCGGCGACCAGCGCAAACTTGCCGGCGAGCAGCGCGACGAACAGCGCGAGCACGAGGCCGGCCTGCGCCGCGACCAGCCTGACATCCAGCATCATCCCCACGGTGATGAAGAACAGGCCGAGGAGCACGTCGCGGTACGGCTTGATGTCCTCTTCCACCTGGAAGCGGTACTCGGTCTCGGAGATGAGCATCCCGGCGAGAAAGGCGCCGAGCACGAGGGAGAGCCCGGCGAGCCCGGTGAGGAACGCCAGCAGCAGGATGATGAAGACCACGTTCAGCACGAAGAGCTCGGTCGAGCGCAGCCGCGCGACGATGCCGAGCCAGGCGCGCATCAGCTTCGGGCCGGCGAGCACGACCAGCGCGAGCGCGAGGGCCGCCTTGCCGAGCGCTGCCGCCACCGCGACACCGAGCGCGTTCGGCGGCTGCGCCAGCGCCGGGATCAGCACGAGCAGCGGCACCACGGCGAGGTCCTGGAACAGGAGCACGCCGATCACCTGCCGGCCGTGCGCCGAGTCGAGCTCGCCGCGCTCGGCGAGCAGGCGCGACACAATCGCGGTCGAGGACATCGCCGCGATGCCGCCGAGCGCGACGCCCGCCTGCCACGAGAGACCGAAGGCGAGCGCCGCAGCCACGGCGGCGAGCAGCGTGCCGAGCACCTGCGCGCCGCCCAGCCCGAACACCACCCGGCGCATCGCGTGCAGCTTGCCGAGGCTGAACTCGAGACCGATCGAGAACATGAGGAACACGACGCCGAACTCCGCGAGGTGCTGCGTCTCCTCGGGATTGGAGACCAGGCCGAGCGCATGCGGGCCGAGCGCGAGGCCCGTGACGAGATAGCCGACGAGCGCGGGCAGCTTGAGGCGCCGGCACAGCGCGACCGCGATCACGCTGCTGGCGAGCAGCACCAGCACCGACTGCAGGGAAACCGCGCCGCTCACTGAAGGTTCACTAGAGGCATTGGGCTATACTCCCGCCCATGATAAAGGCCGCGCGACTGAGCAAAAAATCGAGCGAAACCGGCGCGCTGGAGCTCGCGCGGCGCGTGCTCACGATCGAAGCCGACGCGGTGCGCGCCCTGATCGAGCGATTGGACGAGCGCTTCGTCGCCGCGCTCGAGCTGATTGCGAGCCGCGGCGGCCGCGTGGTGGTGAGCGGCATCGGCAAGAGCGGCCACATCGCGCGCAAGATCGCATCCACCATGGCGAGCACCGGCACGCCGGCCTACTTCGTGCACCCGGCCGAGGCGAGCCACGGCGACCTCGGCATGGTCGAGGCCGGCGACGTCTTCATCGCCATCTCCTACTCCGGCGCGAGCGAGGAGCTGCTGGACATAGTCCCGCTGGTCAAGCGGCGCGGCGCCAAGCTGATCGCGATCACCGGCAACGCGCAATCGGCGCTCGCGCGCGAGGCCGACGTGCACCTCGACGCGCGCGTCGCGCAGGAGGCGTGCCCGCTCAATCTGGCGCCGACCGCGAGCACCACCGCGGCGCTCGCGCTGGGCGATGCGCTGGCGGTCGCGCTGCTCGAGAGGCGCGGCTTCTCCTCGGACGATTTCGCCCGCAGCCATCCGAAGGGACGCCTGCCGCGCCAGGCGCTCGTGCACATCGCCGACGTCATGCGCAAGGGCGCCGACGTACCCGCCGTGCCGAGCGGCGCGCCGGGCCTGGCGGCGATCGCCGAGATCTCGCGCGGGCGCATCGGCATGACCGCGGTGCTCGACGCCGGGCGGCGCGTGCTCGGCATCTTCACCGACGGCGACCTGCGCCGCGCGCTCGAGAAAGGCGTCGACTTCGCCCGCGTGAGCGTCGACGAGGTGATGACGCGCGCGCCGCGCACGCTCTCGCCCGAGGCGCTCGCCGTCGAGGCGGTGCAGCTGATGGAGGCGCACAAGATCAATCAGCTCCTGGTCGTCGACGAGCGCGGCGCACTCCTCGGCGCGCTCAACATGCACGACCTCTTCCGCGCCAAAGTCATCTAGCCTCGATGCAATACCTGGCCCCCGATGCGCTCGCACGGGCGCGGCGCGTGCGCCTGGTGATTTTCGACGTCGACGGCGTGCTCACCGACGGCAGACTCTGGTACGGGCCGGAGGGCGAGGAGCTGAAGGCCTTCCACGCCTTCGACGGGCACGGCGTGCACCTCCTGCGCGAGGCGCGGCTCGACACCGCCATCATCAGCGGGCGCCAGTCGCCGGCGGTCGAGGAACGCGCGCGGCAGCTCGGCATCAAACACGTGGTGCAGGGCGCCGACGACAAGCTGAAGGCCTTCGAGCGGATGCTCAGGCGCCTCAGGATGACGCGTAGCGCAGCGGCCTACATGGGCGACGACTTCGTCGATCTGCCGGTCCTCACGCGCTGCGGCTTTGCCTGCGTGCCGCACGAGGCGCCCGAGGACCTGCGCCGGCGCGCCCACTACATCGCCTCGGCCGATGCCGGCCACGGCGCCGCGCGCGAAGTCTGCGAGTTCATTCTCGAGGCGCAGGGCAAGCTCGGGCGCGTGATGCAGCGCTACCTCAAATGAGCACCACGCGGCTCTTCCCGCTCGCGCTGATGCTCGCGCTCGCGCTGCTGACCCTTTGGCTCGACCACCAGGTCAGCGTCGAGGGCGGCGCGCATCCGTCGATGCGCCGCCACGACCCGGACTACCTGGTGACGAACTTCACCACCACCACCTACAACCGCGACGGCAAGGCCGAAACCGTGCTCTCGGCCGCCGAGATGCAGCACTATCCCGACGACGACTCGACCGCGGTCAGCGCGCCGCGCGTGCTGCAGGCGAAGCCGGCGCAGCCGCGCTTCACCGTGGAGGCCGACCGCGGCAATATCTCGCGCGAGGGCGACGAAATCTTCCTCTACGACAACGTCGTGCTGGTGCGCGAGGCGGACGCCGTGCAGCCGCGCGCACGCATGACTACGAGCTTCCTCCACATCCTGCGCGACCGCTCGCTCGTGCGCACCGACCGGCAGGTGTTGTTCGAGGAGGAAGGGCGCTCGCTCAGCGGCCGCGGCATGGAGTACCACGCGGACACGAGCGAGCTGTTCCTGCGCGACGACGTGCGCGGGCGCTTCGAACCGCGCACTGAACCGCGCATCGAACCAAAGAAGGCGCGATGATCGGGCGTGGCCTCCTGCTCCTCGCTGCGCTCGCCCTGCCGCCGGCGCACGCCGAGCAGGCCGATTCACTCAAGCCGATCGAGATCGAGGCGAACCGCATGAGCGCCGACGACGCGCGGCGCGTGACCGTGTTCGAGGGCAACGTGGTGGTGAAGCGCGGCACGCTCAACATCCGCGCCGACCGCATCGTCGTGCGCCAGGACGCGGAAGGCAACCAGTACGCCACCGCGACCGGCAATCCCGTGCGCTTCCGCCAGCGCCAGGACCCGAAGCCGCCCGAGAAGGAGGGCGGCTGGCTCGAGGGCGAGGCCAAGAGGATCGAGCTCGACGACAAGGGCGGCAAGATCGAGTTGTTCGAGCAGGCGCGCGTCAACCGCGGCGGCGACGAGGTCACCGGCAACTATATCCTCGTCGACCAGCGCTCGGATTTCTTCACCGTGACGCCGGGCAAGGGCGAAGGCCGCGTGCGCGCGACCATCCAGCCCAAGCCGCCGGAAAAATAGGCAACATGCTGCGATGGACATGAGCAAGCCCGGCGCGGCACGACCCAACGGCGCGAGCCGCCTGCGCTCGCAGCGCCTGCGCAAGCGCTACAAGTCGCGCACCGTGGTGCAGGACGTGTCGCTCGAGGTCGGCAGCGGCGAGGTGGTCGGACTGCTCGGCCCGAACGGCGCCGGCAAGACCACCTGCTTCTACATGATCGTCGGCCTGATCCCGGTGGACGCGGGCGCGATCTTCCTGGACGACGCCGAGCTCACGCATCTGCCGATCCACCGGCGCGCGCGCCTGGGCATCTCGTACCTGCCGCAGGAGAACTCGGTGTTCCGCCGCCTCACCGTCGAGGAGAACGTGCAGGCGATCCTCGAGCTGCAGGGGCTCGCGCGCGAGGAGATCGAGCCGCGCCTGGCCGAGCTCTTGAAAGACCTCAACATCGCCCACCTGCGCAAGCACGCCGCGCTGTCGCTGTCGGGCGGCGAGCGGCGGCGGCTGGAGATCGCCCGCGCGCTCGGCACCAAGCCCGCCTTCATCCTGCTGGATGAGCCCTTTGCCGGCGTCGACCCGATCGCGGTGCTCGACATCCAGCGCATCATTAGGTTCCTCAAGGAGCGCGGCATCGGCGTGCTCATAACGGATCATAACGTTCGCGAGACGCTCGGCATCTGCGATCGCGCCTACATCATCAACGAGGGAGCGGTGCTCGCCTCCGGCCATCCGGAGGAGATTGTCTATAATGACAGCGTGCGCCGGGTCTATCTGGGCGAAAACTTCCGGATGTAGTTTGGCCCCGGCACACTGCAGACCTTGATGAAACCCTCCCTGCAGTTCCGACTCTCGCAGCACCTCACGCTGACGCCGCAGCTGCAGCAGTCCATCCGGCTGCTGCAGCTCTCGACGGTCGAGCTGAACCAGGAGATCGACCGCCTGCTGATGGACAACCCGGCGCTCGAGCGCGAGGACGTCGAGGAGGGCGACGCGCCGCCCGCGCCGGTCGCCGCGGGCGGCCCGAGCACGGCGAGCGCCGAGGCGCCGGCGCCGGCCGAGGCCGACTGGTCGGTCGACCTCGCAGCCAACTGGCGCGCGAGCGAAGGCGACGACGAGGGCGAGAAGAGCTTCACGCCGCCCGACACGCCGTCGCTGCGCGACCACCTGCACACGCAGCTCTCGCTCACCAAGCTCGGGCCGCGCGATCGCGCGTTCGTCGAGCTCCTGATCGACGCGCTCGACGACGACGGCTATCTCACGCAGAGCCTCGAGGAGATCGCCGCGCTGCTGACGGCGGAGGCCGGAGCCGATCCCGAGGCTCTCGCCGAGGAGCTCTCGATCGCGCTCGCCCACCTGCAGCACTTCGAGCCGGCGGGCGTCGGCGCGCGCTCGCCGGGCGAGTGCCTCGCGCTGCAGCTGCGCAACCATGCCGAGTGCGCCGAGCGCAGCCTCGCGCTCGACATCGTCGGCAAGCACCTCGAGCTGCTCGCCGCGCGCGACTACTCGAAGCTCAAGACCCTGACCGGCGCCGACGACGAGGCGCTGCGCGGCGCGCAGCGCGTGATCCGCGCGCTCAATCCCCGGCCCGGCGCGGCCTTCGCCAAGGTGGAGACGCGCTACGTGGTGCCCGACGTCATCGTCAAGAAGCTGCGCAACGTCTGGCGCGCGAGCCTCAATCCCGACGCCATGCCGCGCCTGCGCATCAACCGCCTCTACGCCGAGATCGCCGCCGGCGCGAGGAACGGCGCGGTGTCCTCGCAGCTGCAGGAGGCGCGCTGGCTGATCAAGAACGTGCAGCAGCGTTTCGACACGATCCTGCGCGTGTCGCAGGCGATCGTCGACCGCCAGCGCCATTTTCTGGAGCATGGCGAGGTCGCCATGCGTCCGCTGGTCCTGCGCGAGATCGCGGAGACCCTCAGCCTGCACGAGAGCACGATTTCCCGCGTCACCACGCAGAAGTACATGGCGACGCCGCGCGGCACCTTCGAGCTGAAGTACTTCTTCGGCAGCCATGTCGCCACCGAAGCGGGCGGCGCCGCCTCCTCGACCGCGATCCGCGCGCTGATCAAGCAGCTCGTCGCCGCCGAGGACGCCAAGGCGCCGCTGTCGGACGCGCGCATCTCGCAGATCCTCGGCGAGCAAGGCATCGTCGTCGCGCGCCGCACGATTGCGAAGTATCGCGAAGCGCTGCAGATTCCCGCCGTCAACCAGAGAAAGGCCCTGTGACCATGAATCTGAACGTGAGTGGCCATCATCTCGAAGTGACCCCCGCCATCCGCAGCTACGTGCGCGCCAAGCTCGAGCGCGTCACCCGGCACTTCGACCACGTGATCGACGCCCACGTCATCCTCACGGTCAACAAGGTGCGGCAGAAGGCGGAAGTCACGCTGCACGTGCGCGGCAAGGACCTGCACTGCGAATGCGAGGAGGACGACCTCTACGCGGCGATCGACCTCCTCGCCGACAAGCTCGACCGGCAGGTGTTACGCTATAAGGACAAGCGCTACGAGGAGAAAAAGCGCGCCTGATATGAGCCTGGTCGGCAAGCTCCTGCCCCTCTCCCACGTGCTCGTGGACCTGCAGGCCTCGAGCAAGAAGCGCCTGTTCGAGCAGGCGGGGCTGCTTTTCGAAAACCACGACGGCATCGCCCGCTCATTGGTTTTTGATTCTCTTTTCGCGCGCGAGCGCCTCGGCTCCACGGGCTTGGGCCAGGGCGTCGCCATTCCCCACGGCCGCATCAAGGGCCTGAAGGAGGCGCTCGGCGCCTTCATCCGCCTGGCGCAGCCGATCCCGTTCGACGCGCCCGACGGCGCGCCGGTGACGCTCGTCTTCGTGCTGCTGGTGCCGGAGAAGGCCACCGAGAAGCATTTGCAGATCCTGTCCGAGCTCGCGCAGATGTTCTCCGACCGGAGCTTGCGCGAGGCAATGGCCGCCGCCAAAGACGCGGCCGAGCTCCACCAGCTGGTCACGGCATGGCAGCCCGATGCTTCAGGTCAACGTCGCGCGGCTGCATGAGGACAACCGCGAGGCGCTCTCGCTCGCCTGGGTGGCCGGGCGCGAAGGCGGCACGGCGGTGCGCCGCGAAGCCGCGGCCGCGGCCGCGCTGATCGGCCACCTCAACCTCACGCACCCGAACTCGATCCAGGTCATCGGCGCCTACGAAGCCGGCATCGTCGGCGGCTTCGTCGAGCGGCTGCTCGAGTCGCACCCGGCGGCGGTGATCGTGGCCGACGGCGTCGCGCCGCCGCCCGCGCTGGTGGACGCCGCCGTCCAGACGCATACGCCGCTCTTCACCTCGCCGCTGCCCGCGCCGCAGGTGATCGAGAAGCTTTCGCGCTATCTCGCCAAGCTGCTGGCGGAGACCACCGAGCGCCACGGCGTGTTCATGGACGTGCTGGGCCTGGGCGTGCTGATCACCGGCGAGTCCGGCGTCGGCAAGAGCGAGCTCGGCCTGGAGCTGATCAGCCGCGGCCACGGCCTGGTGGCGGACGACGTGGTGGAGATTTCGCGCATCGCCGCCGGCACGTTGGAGGGTCGCTGCCCGCCGCTGCTCAAGGATTTCCTGGAGGTGCGAGGCCTCGGGCTCCTCAACATCCGCACCATCTTCGGCGAGACCGCCGTGCGCCGGAAAATGAAGCTGCGCCTGCTCGCGCACCTCGAGCGCCCGCTGCCCGGCGCGCGCGATCCGAGCGAGCGGCTGCCGCTCACCGCGCAGTCCGAGGAGATCCTCGGCGTGACCGTGGGCAAGGTCACCATCCCGGTCGCCGCCGGCCGCAACCTCGCGGTGCTGGTCGAAGCCGCGGTGCGCAACGAGATCCTGCGCCTGCGCGGCATCGACTCCACTGCCGAATTCCTCGCGCGCCAACGCCAGCAGATGAGCAAGGACGAGTAGTGCAGCTCGTCCTGGTCAGTGGTCTATCGGGCTCGGGCAAGAGCATCGCGCTGCGCGTGCTCGAGGACGGCGGCTACTACTGCGTCGATAACCTGCCGGCGAACCTGCTGATGGATGCGGTCGACTTCCTCGCCGAGGCCGGCCACGACAAGGCCGCGGTCAGCATCGATGCGCGCAGCGCCGCCCTGCCCGCGCTGCCGCGGCACATCGAGGAGCTGCGCGCGCGCGGCGTCGACTGCCGCGTGCTTTACCTGGAGGCGAACCCGAGCACGCTGCTGCGCCGCTTCTCCGAGACGCGCCGGCGCCACCCGCTCGCCGGCACGGGCAAGACGCTGGCCGAGGCGATCGAGCGCGAGCGGCAGCTCCTCGCCGGCATCGCGCCGCTCGGCAGCCGCATCGACACGAGCGATCTCCAGCCGCGCGTGCTGCAGAACTGGATCCGCGACCAGCTCGGCCTGGGCGCCGGCGCCCTGACGCTGCTCTTCGAGTCGTTCTCGTACAAGGACGGCATCCCGCTCGACGCCGACTGGGTGCTCGACTGCCGCATGCTCGCCAACCCGCACTACGACCCGCAGCTGCGGCCGTTCACCGGCCGCGACGCGCCGGTGATCGAGTATCTCGGGCGCGACCCGCAGGTCGCGCGCTGGCTGGAAGACGTGCAGGCGCTCCTCAAGCGCTGGCTGCCCGAGATCGTGCGCGAGAACCGCAGCCACGTGACCGTGGCGATCGGCTGCACCGGCGGCCGGCACCGCTCGGTCTATCTGGCCGAGGAGCTGGCCAAGGCCTTTCGCGCCGACTGGCGCGTGCTGGTGCGCCATCGCTCGCTCGCGCAGGAAAGCGCGTCATAGACGAGCTGGCGCTTTTCCCGCTGCACACGGTGCTCTTCCCCGGCGGCCGGCTGCCGCTGCGCGTCTTCGAGCAGCGCTACATGGAGATGGCCAAGCATTGCCTGAAGGAGAGCGCACCCTTCGGCGTCTGCGCCATCCGCGAGGGCGCCGAGGTAGGCGCCCCGGCGCTACCGGCGGACCTGGGCTGCACGGCGCGCATCGCGCAGTGGGACATGCCGCAGCTCGGCCTGCTCGAGATAGTCGCCCATGGCGAGCAGCGCTTCCGCATCCTCGAGCGCCGCGTGGAAAAGAATGGCCTCCAGATTGCGCGCGTCGATCTCCTGGACCCGGAGCCCGACGCACCCATCCCGCCGAGTTGTGCGCCGTGCGTGCGCCTGCTCGAGCGCGTCATCGAGCAGCACGCCGGGCTGCTCGCCCCGCCGCTCCGCCTCGAGTCCGCCTCGTGGGTGGGCGCGCGGCTGGCGGAGCTCCTGCCGCTGCCGCTCGCCGCCAAGCAGGAGCTGCTCGAGCTCTCGGACGCGGCCGCGCGCCTCGAGCGGCTCACTGCGCTCCTTCGCGCAAGCGCGCGAGAAGCGCCTTGACCGGCGCCGGCAGCGCCGCCGCGCCCGCGTCCTCGAGCCTGAGCCAGCGTCCCGCCTTCCTTTCCTGCACGTCGCAGAGCAGCGGCTTGATACGTAGCCGGTAATGCGTGAAACCATGCTCGATCGGCGCGAGCGCCTTTGCGCCCGCGGGCTTCCGGCCGGCAAACTCCGGCGGGCACCAAAGCCCGCCCCAAATACCCGGCGAGGGCCGGCGCTCGACGAGCACGGCGTCGTCGTGGCGCAGCACGAGCCAGGTCACTTCCCTTTGCGGCAGCTCGCGCCGCGCGCGCGGCGCGGGCAGCTCGGCGATGCGCTTTTGCTTCCTCGCCTTGCACGCGTCCGACACCGGGCAGCGCTCGCAACGCGGATTGAGGCGCGTGCATACGGTCGCGCCGAGGTCCATCAGCGCCTGCGTGTAGGTCTCGATGCCGCGCTTCGGCAGCAGCCGCTCCGCGAGGGGCCACAGGGCTTTCGCATCCGACACCGCAAAGGCGCGCGCGAGCACGCGCTTCACGTTGCCGTCGAGGATCGCGCCCCGCTCGCCGTAGGCAAACGCGGCTATCGCCGCGGCGGTGCTTCTCCCCACTCCCGCTAGCTCGGCGAGCGCCTCGGCGGTGCGCGGGAAGCCGGTCGCGGCCATCTGCCGGGCGGCGCGGTGCAGGTTGCGTCCGCGCGCGTAGTAGCCGAGACCGCTCCAGAGCTCGAGCACCTCTTCCTCGCTCGCAGCCGCAAGCTCGGCCACCGTCGGGAAGCGGCGGAGGAAACGCTCGTAGTAGGGGATCACCGCCGAGACCTGCGTCTGCTGCAGCATCACCTCGGACAGCCAGATACGGTAGGGGTCGCGCGTGCCCTGCCAGGGCAGGTTGCGGCGGCCGTGCCGGCGCTGCCAGCGGATCAGCTTCTCTGCAAAAGCCATGCGGTAACATTCTCGCAGACCCATGGCGGCTTTCATCCTGCGGCGAATCGGCCAGGCGATCCTCGTCATGCTCGCGGTCGGCCTGATCGCATTCGCCCTCTTTCGTTTCGTCGGCGACCCGGTGATCTTCATGCTCGGCCAGGACGCGACGCCGGAAGACCGCGCGCGCGTCACGCAGCAGCTCGGCCTCGACCAGCCCTTCTACGTGCAGTACGCCCGCTTCGTCGAGCGCGCGCTGCACGGCGAGTTCGGCCTGTCGCTCCGCCAGGTGCGCCCGGTTTCGTCGCTACTCGTGGAGCGCCTGCCCGCCACGCTTGAGCTCTCGTTCATGGCGGCGCTCTTCGCGCTCGCCGCCGGCATCCCCATGGGCGTGTACACGGCGCTGCGGCGCGACTCTTGGTTCTCGCACTTCCTGCTCGCGGTCTCCCTCATCGGTGTGTCGTTGCCGACGTTCCTGATCGGCATCCTGCTGATCCTCGTTTTCTCGGTGCAGCTCGGCTGGCTGCCCTCCTTC
This sequence comes from Burkholderiales bacterium, assembly GCA_035635495.1. Taxonomy (GTDB): domain Bacteria; phylum Pseudomonadota; class Gammaproteobacteria; order Burkholderiales; family SG8-39; genus SCGC-AG-212-J23. The sequence goes on along the minus strand of DASQAW010000453.1, from coordinate 4,248 downwards.
GGCCGGGGCGACACGGTAAGCGTCGGCTGGTGGAGCACCGGGCTCCTCACCGCCTCGGGGCTGAAGGCGCTGATCCTCCCCTCGATCACGCTCGGCCTGTTCCAGATGACCTTGATCCAGCGCCTCGTGCGCTCCGAGATGCTGGAGGTGCTGCGCACCGACTACATCCGCTTCGCCCGCGCGCGCGGGCTCACCGACCGCGCGGTGCACTTCGGCCACGCGCTCAAGAACACGCTCGTGCCGGTGATCACGATCACGGGACTGCAGCTCGGCGCGATCATCGCCTTCGCCATCATCACCGAGACCGTGTTCCAGTGGCCCGGCATGGGCCTGCTCTTCATCCAGGCCGTGACGTTCGCCGACGTGCCGGTCATGGCGGCCTACCTCTGCCTGATCGGGCTGTTTTTCGTCATCATCAACCTCGCGGTCGACCTGCTCTACTATGCCGTCGACCCGCGCCTTCGGGTCCAGACGACATGACCTCTCCCATCGACCGTATCCGCGGCTATCACGGCGAGCTCACCGCCGTGCGCCGCGACATCCATGCGCATCCGGAGCTCTCGTTCCAGGAGAGCCGCACCTCCAGCCTGGTCGCCGACAAGCTCGCGAGCTGGGGCATCGAAGTGCACCGCGGCATCGCCAAGACCGGCGTCGTCGGGGTGATCCCCGGCAGGAAGAAAGCCAGCGGCCGCGCCATCGGGCTGCGCGCCGACATGGACTGCCTGCCCATGCACGAGAGAAATGCCTTTGAGCACAAATCCCAAAACGAGGGCCGGATGCACGCCTGCGGGCACGACGGCCACACGACGATGCTCCTCGGCGCGGCGCGCTACCTCGCCGAGACGCGCAACTTCGACGGCACGGCCTACCTCATCTTCCAGCCGGCCGAGGAAGGCGGCGGCGGTGGCCAGGTGATGGTGCAGGAAGGCCTGTTCGAGCGCTTTCCCGCGCACGAGGTGTACGCGCTGCACAACTGGCCGGGGCTGCCGCCGGGCAAGATGGCGGTGCGCCCCGGTCCGGTGATGGCGGCGACCGACGAGGTGCAGATCACGGTCCGCGGCCGCGGCGGTCACGGCGCGATGCCCCACCTGGCGGTGGACCCGGTGGTGGCGGCGGCGCACGTCATCACCGCGCTGCAGACCATCGCCAGCCGCAGCGTCAATCCGCTGGACGCGATCGTGGTCAGCATCTGCTCGATGGCGACGAGCCAGGTCGGCGTGTTCAACGTCATCCCCGACCACGTCAAGCTCGTCGGCACGGTGCGCAGCTTCCTGCGCGAGACGCGCGACCTCGCCGAGCGGCGCCTGCGCGAGATCGTCACCAAGACCGCCGAGGCCTTCGGCGCCACCGCGGAAGTCACCTATGCCCACGGCTACCCCGCCACCGTGAACAGCGCGCGCGAGGCGCACTTCGCCGCCGAGGTCGGCAGGCGCCTCTTCGGCGCCGAGAACGTGATCACCGAGCACGAGCCGACCATGGGCGGCGAGGATTTCTCGTACATGCTGCAGGAGCGCCCGGGCGCCTACGTGTTCCTAGGCCAGGGTGGCGCCCAAGGTGGCTGCTTCCTGCACAATCCGCACTACGATTTCAATGACGAGGTGATTCCGCTCGGCGCCGGCTACCTCGCGGCGCTGGTCGAGGAAGCCTTGCCACTCAAATAAGAGAAGACGAGAGGAGAGGAGAAACCATGCGAACGCTGCTACTGGTGCTTGCGCTGGTCACTGCGCCTGCGCATGCGGTGAGCCTGCGATGGGCGGCGCAGAACGACATCCTGACGATGGATCCGCATTCGCAGAACCACGCGACGACGCACGCGGTCATGCAGTACACCTACGAGGGGCTCACGCGCTACACCAAGGAGTACCAGATCGAGCCCTGCCTCGCGACGAGCTGGGAGAAGCTCTCCGAGACGCAATACCGCTTCCACCTGCGCAAGGGCGTCAAGTTCCACGACGGCTCGCCCTTCACCGCCGACGACGTCGTCTTCTCGTTCGGCCGCATCAAGCAGCCGCAGGGCACCAACCAGATCTACGTCGCCGGCATCAAGGAAGTGAAGAAGGTCGACGACTACACGGTCGAGTTCCTGCTCGAGGGTCCGCATCCGCTGCTCCTGCGCAACATCGTCGACTTCCGCATCATGAGCAAGTCCTGGTCGGAGAAAAACCGCTCGCAGAACATCCAGGACTACAAGGCCAAGGAGGAGACCTACGCCTCGCGCAACACCAACGGCACCGGGCCTTACATCATCAAGGGCTGGGAGCCCGACAAGCGCATCGTCTTCGTCGCCAACAAGGACTGGTGGGGCAAGCTCGACGGCAACGTCACCGACGTGGTCTACACGCCCATCAAATCCGACGCCACGCGCGTCTCGGCGCTCTTGTCCGGCGAGGTCGACCTCGTCACCGATCTGCCGACGCAGGACGTGGAGCGCCTGCGCAAGGAGGAGAAGCTCAAGATCCTCGATGGCCACGAAGTGCGCACCATCTTCATCGGCCTGGACCAGCACAACGATGAGCTGAAGTACGCCAGCGTCAAGGGGAAAAATCCGTTCAAGGACGTGCGCGTGCGCCGCGCGCTCAACATGGCGGTGGACCGCGAGGCGATCCGCAAGGTGACGATGCGCGGCCTGTCGATCCCGGCGGGCATCATGATCGCGCCCGGCGTGCACGGCTATTCGAAGGACGTCGACCGCGTGCCGAAGTACGATCCGGCCGCGGCGAAAAAGCTGCTCGCCGAGGCGGGCTACCCGGACGGCTTCGAGTTCACGCTCGACTGCCCGAACAACCGCTACGTCAACGACGAGAAGATCTGCCAGTCGCTGATCTCGATGTGGGCGAGAGGCGGCTTTCGCGTCAGGCTCAACTCGATGCAGTTCGCCAACTACATCCCGAAGCTGCTGGCGCTCGACACCAGCGCCTACATGCTGGGCTGGGGCGTGGCGACGTTCGACGGGCTCTACACGCTGCAGTCGCTCGTGCGCACCAAGACCACCGGGGCCGACGGCAGCTTCAACCAGGGGCGCATCAGCGATCCGCAGCTCGATTCGATGATCGACGCGCTGAAGGTGACCACCGACACGAAGCAGCGCGACGCGATCCTGAAGGAGGCGCTCGAGATCACCCGCGACCAGGCCTACTACGTGCCGCTGCACCACCAGATGCGGCCCTGGGCGATGAAGAAGAACGTGAGCATTACTTATAGCCTGGACGATCGGCCGCAGGCGCGCTTCGCCACAGTGAAGTGATTCTTCGCCAGATCTGGGACCACGACCTGGCGTGGAGCTTTCGCCGCTCGCCGGTCACGGTGGTCGCCGCGGTGCTGACGCTCATCTGCGTCGGCGCCGCGCTCCTCGCCCCGTGGATCTCGCCGCAGGACCCGTTCAACATGGCGGCGCTCAACCTGAACGAGGCCTTCGCGCCGCCGGCCTGGGATGAGAAGGGCCTTGCGCAGTATCCGCTCGGCACCGACAACCAGGGCCGCGACATCCTCTCGACCATCATGCACGGGGCGCGCATCTCGCTCGGCGTGGGGCTCGCGGCGGTGGCGTTCTCGCTGGTGCTCGGCGTCTCGCTGGGCCTGATCGCGGGCTATGTCGGCGGGCGCTTCGACGCGCTGATCATGCGCATCGCCGACGTGCAGCTCTCGTTCCCGGCGATCCTCATTGCGCTGCTCATCGACGGCGTGGCGCGCATCGCGCTGCCGGGCGATCGCCACGACGAGCTCGCCGTCCCGGTGCTGGTGCTGGCGATCGGCTTCGCCGGCTGGGTGCAGTACGCGCGCACCGTGCGCGGCTCGACCATGGTGGAAAAGGAAAAGGAGTACGTGCAGGCGGCGCGCGTCGTCGGCCGCAGCCCGCTCGCCATCATGCTGTCGCACGTGCTGCCGAACGTCATGGGGCCGGTGCTGGTGATCGCCACCATCCACATCGCCACGGCGATCATCACCGAGGCCACGCTCTCGTTCCTCGGCGTCGGCGTGCCGGCGACGCGGCCCTCGCTCGGCACGCTGATCCGCATCGGCAACGAGTTCCTCTACTCGGGCGAATGGTGGATCACGGTCTTTCCCGGTGTGGCGCTCGTCACGCTGGTCCTGTCGGTCAACCTGCTTGGCGACTGGCTGCGCGACGCGCTGAACCCGAAGCTGCGATGATTCTGGAGGTTGAGCGCCTCAAGGTCGAATTCCCGACGCGGCGCGGCACGCTCACCGCGCTGGATGAGATCTCCTTCTCCATCGCTCCCGGCGAAGTGC
>DASQAW010000452.1:0-4017 GCA_035635495.1 Burkholderiales bacterium | reverse complement strand
AAGTCGCGCATCGACACCGCGATCGAGGTCGACTACTACAACCACGGCGGCATCCTGCCGTTCGTGCTGCGCGAGCTGATGAGCCGCGCCGGCCCGGCGAAGGCCAAAGCCGCCTAATTCGGGGTCAGGGTCGTAATTATCAGGCTGTGGATTTCTCCACCGGCTGGGCCGCGTCGTGCGGCGGCTTGCCGGTCTCGATCATGGTCTTCATGCGCATGAGGTCGGCGTCCATCTCGCTCTTGGCGTCGGCGCCCAGCAGGCTCGCCACCGCGTGGCCGAGGACGCCCGCGGGCGGCACATAGCACATGCGGACGGTGACGCGCGTGCCCTCGCCCTCCGGCTCGAAGCGCACCTCGCCCTCGTGCTTCACCTCCGAGTCGGGCGTCGAGCGCCACTCGATCAGCGCATTGGGCTCCATGTGCACGACCTCCGAGGTCCATTCGACCGCGATGCCCGCCGGTCCGCGCACCACCCAGTGCGAGCGGTTGCCGGCGACGTGCACGTCGCGCACCTTCGACATCAAGTGCGGGAAGTTCTCGTAGTTCGCCCAGAAGGCGAACACCTTCTCCACCGGCGCGTTGACGTGGATGGTCTTCTGCACCTCGATGCCGCCCTCGGGGCCGGCGAAGCCGAGCAGCGTGGCGAAATCGAGGTTGGTGATCGCGCGCGCGAGCAGCGCCGCGCCGCCGAGGCGATGCAGCGGGTTTCTCTTCAGCAAGAAAAGCATTCCCAGCGTGCCGACCGCCAGCCGCGCCGAGGGCGACCAGTTCTCCTGCAGCAGCTCGAAGCGCTGGCCGCGCCGCGGCACGCCGCCCTGCAGCGCGGACACGTTGCCCGGCTCCTTGTGCACCGCGAGCCGGTTCTCGACGCTGCGCACCCCGGGCACGTGCTTCACGGCGTGCAGCAGCGGGTGCACTTCGGCCTCGAGGATCGGCCCGGAGAGCGTGACATGCCCCCGATTGGCCGACACCTCGATGGCGTGCGGATGCGATATGTAGCGCCCGAGCACGGCGCGCACCCGGCCGACCAGCTTCTCGTCGGAGACGTTGTCCTCCCGCTGCAGCAGGCGCCGGCTCATGGCTTGCAGTCCCTGCACGCGGTGCTGCGCGTCGCGCACCGTCACGTCGTACGCGTGACGCATGCGCCGCGAGACATGCTCCGCCTTGTCCTGCGTCCGGGCGCGGCGACGCCGTCCGCTCTGGGGGTCCAGAAAATACATCGCCAACGCACCGACGGCGGCGCTGAAAAGAAACCGGTTCATTCAAGTCTCCTCGGCAAGAAAACTGCTAGTCGTCAGGCATGACGACCACCTGGATCATCGCGGCCGACTCGAGCCGCGCCAGAATCTTGCAAGTTACGGACCGCGAGAAGCAGCTCGCGGAGATCGAGGACCTGCTCAATCCGGAGGGCCGCGTGCACGATCGCGAACTGCTCGCCGACGGCCATCCGCGCTTCCACGGGACGAGCGGACCGGCCAGCGACCGCCAGGAGATGAGCGCCACCGAGCATGCGACCGAGCTTTTCGCGAAGCGCGTGGCCGAGCACCTGGACAAGGCGCGCACCGCGCACCGCTACGACCGGCTGCACCTCATCGCGCCGCCCAAGTTCCTCGGCCAGCTCCGCAAGGAGCTCGGCAAGGAAGTGCAGAAGCTCGTTACCGAGGAGCTGCCGAAGGACCTTTCCTGGCTCGACGCGCGCGACATCGCGCGCCACCTGCGAGCCGGCGCCTAGCGCGAGCCCCCCGCCGCGGCGCGCGACGGCGTGCGCAGACCGGCGATGTAGTCGACGAGCACGTCGATCTCATGGTCCGACAGCGGCTGCGCCATCTGCGTCATGTAGCCGTCGATGTCGGAACGCGTGCGCTGCTTGAAGCCCCGGAGCTGGGCGCGCAGGTACTCCGGCTGCTGGCCGGCGATGCGCGGGACGTGCTGCTGGCCCTGCAGGCCCGCGCTGTGGCACTGCACGCACCTGAATTTCTGCGTGAGCTCGAGGCCGCGCTGCTCGTTCTCAGGTGTGGTGACGTGTTTCGGCGGCGCCGGCTTCACCGAGGCGAAGTAAGCCGCGAGGTCGTTCATGTCGCTGTTCGAGAGCGCCTTCGCCGCCGGCGACATCCTCGGTTCCCTGCGATACTCCTCGCGGAAGAAGAAGAGCTGTCCCGACAGGAACTGCGCCGGCTGGCCGGCGAGGCTGGGCACAGCCGGATCGCTTGAATTGCCGTCAGGCCCGTGGCACTCGGCGCAGACAGCGGCCTTCTGGCGCCCGGCTTCGACGTCCGCGGCGCCCGCCGCGCCAACAAAAAGCGCGGCGGCCAGCGCCGCCGCGCCCGGTAAACCGTGCCTCATTTCGCGTAGCTGACCCGGTAGATGATCCCGTTCTGGTCGTCGGAGACGAGCAGCGAGCCGTCGCGCATGACCATCACGTCGTTCGGCCGGCCCCACATCGGCGGGTCGGCCTTCTCGTCGAGCAGGAAGCCGGTGAGGAACGGCTCGTACTTCGCGACCTTGCCGCTATCGTCCAGCACCACGCGCATCACGTTGTAGCCCTGCTTAATGGTGCGGTTCCACGAGCCGCGCATCGCGATGAAGATGTTGTTCTGGTACTCGGCGGGGAACATCTTGCCGTTGTAGAAGCGCATGCCGATCGGCGCGATGTGCGCTCCGAGTTTCAGCGTCGGCGCGTCGAACTCCTTGCACGAGCGGTTCTTGCCGAACTCCGGATCGGGCGTGTCGCCCTGGTGGCAGTACGGATAGCCGAAATGCATGCCTTTGCGCGACACGCGGTGCAGCGTGTCGTTAGGCGAATCGTCGCTCAGCCAGTCGCGCGCGTGGTTGGTGAACCAGAGCTCCTTGGTCTTCGGATGGAAGTCCATGCCGACGGAGTTGCGCACGCCGAGCGCTACCGTCTCGAGCACGCCTCTCGCCGGATCGACCCGCATGACCGAGGCTTCCATGTACGACGGCATGACGATGTTGCCCGGCGCGCCGATATTGAAATAGAGCTTGCCATCCGGCCCCATCGCCAAAAACTTCCAGAAGTGGCCCGGCTGCTTGTTCGGGTCGAGGTTGTCCACCACGACCTTAGCCTGCGGCGGATTGTCGAGCTGGTTTTCGATGCCGTCGTAGCGCGTGATGCGATGGCGCTCGGCGACGTAGAGCGTGCCTTTGTTGAAGACCAGCCCGTTCGGCGCGTCGAGGCCCTTGAGCAGGACCTTCGCCTCACGCTTGCCGCCGCGGTCCACCACCGCGTAGACGTCCTTCAGCTGGCGCGTGCCGACGAAGACCGTGCCCTTGTCGCCCTGCGCCATCGAGCGCGCGCCGGGCATGCCCTCAGCCCACACTTCAACCTTGAAGCCGGCCGGCGCCTTCAGCTTGTCGATCGGCAGGTCCTTCGCGGCCTTGCCCGTCATCTCGATCGCGAACGGATGCAGCGTCGATTCGGACATCGCCGGCGGCTTGCCCTGTTGCCAGGACGGCGGCGGCGAAGCGGCGGGTTTGTCCTGGGCGTTGGCCGCGCACGCGGCGGATACGAGCGCGAGCGCTATCGAACGGGTCAGCATGTTGGCTCTCCTCTGTCGGCGCGCATGCTAGCCGATATCAAATGAATCGAATAGCGTCAGAACTCGTACCCCGCCTGCAGGCCGACGCTCATGTTGCGCCGCGGTGACGGCTCGAAATAGCGGAGGTTCGTCTCGTTGACGATCACCGAGCCGACGTAGTTCCGATTGCCGGCGTTATCGATTCGTACGAATTCGGAGAAGCGCCAGCGTCCCCGCTCCTGCACCAGCCCGGCGGCGACATTCCAGACGGTGAAGCCCTCGGCGAAGTCCGTGTTCGGATCGTTCACCGGCATGTTCGTGCGATGCAGGGCCTCGACGCCGGCGTGGAACGGCGGCCGCCGATAGCGCAGCTCGCCATAGAGCTGGTTGCGCGCCACGCCCGGCAGCCGCGTGCCTGCCGCCACCGGCACCGGCGTGTTGTTTGGAAAGACGCCGATCACCGTGTTGAAGCCCTCGCGGAA
>DASQAW010000451.1:0-2138 GCA_035635495.1 Burkholderiales bacterium | reverse complement strand
GGAATGCTCGCGGCATTTCCCTATCGGATAGGATAGTGAATATATATCCATGGACCTGCTCCAGGCACCTCTCGCGATCGTCGATCTCGAGACGACCGGAACCCGCCCGGCCGCCGACCGGGTGACCGAGATCGGGGTGCTCGAGGTCGAGCGCTTCGAAGTGGTGTCGCAGTGGTCGACGCTCGTCAATCCGGGCGTCCCGCTGCCCTCGGAGATCCAGGCGCTCACCGGCATCACGCACCAGATGCTCGCGACGGCGCCGCGCTTTGCCGACCTGGCGCAGGACCTGCACGAGCGGCTGGCCGGGCGCGTGTTCGTCGCGCACAACGCCCGCTTTGATTACGGGTTCCTGCGCCGCGAGTTCGATCGCGCGGGGATCAGGTTCCATGCGCGTGCGGTGTGCAGCGTGCGCCTCTCGCGGCGGCTCTATCCGCGCGAACGCGCCCACGATCTCGACAGCGTGATCGCGCGCCACGGCATCGATTGCCCGGCGCGCCATCGCGCGATGGGCGACGTCGAGGCGCTCTGGCAGTTCCTGCGTATCGCCGCCGAGGAGCATGGCGAGGAAGTGCTTACCGTCGCCGCCCGCCAGGTGGCGAAGGCGCCGGCGTTGCCGCCGCAGCTCGATCCGGCGGTCATCGACGCGATCCCCGAGGCCCCGGGCGTCTATCTTTTCCACGGCGAGAGCGGGCCGCCGCTCTACATCGGCAAGAGCCGCTCGATGCGCTCGCGGGTGCTGCAGCACTTCTATTCGACCGCCGCGTGGCTGCAAGGCGTGCGGCGCATCGACTGGCAGCGCACCGTCGGCGAGCTGGGGGCGCTCCTCACCGAGGCGCGCCTCGTGAAGGAGCTCGCGCCGCTCCACAACCGGCAGCTGCGCCGCCCGGAACGCCTCTGCGGCTTCGTGTTCGACGGCAAACGGCTGCGCATCGCCACCGCCGAGGAGATCGACGCTGACACGCTGCCCTATGTCTACGGCGTCTTCCGTACGCGCCGCGCTGCGGTACAGACGCTGCGCGCCCTCGCCGATGAGCATGGCCTCTGCCTCCAGGTCCTGGGCTTCGACGCCAAGCGCCAGGGCGCCTGCTTCCGCCACCAGATCGGCCGCTGCGCCGGCGCGTGCGCGATGCGCGAGAGCATCCATTCGCACCACGGGCGCCTGGCCGCCGCGCTCGCGACGCTGAGCACGCCGCCGTGGCCGTACGCCGGACCGGTGGGCATCATCGAGACCGATGCGGCGCGCGATGCGACCGAGGTGCACGCGGTCGACCGCTGGTGCTATCTCGGCGCCGCGCGCTGCGAGCCGGAGATGGCCGATCTGCTGGACGAGCGGCCGCGCTTCGACTACGACCACTACCGCATCCTATCGCGCTATTTGGGCAAATGCGTCACTACAGGCGCGCTTCGCGTCGTGCCCCTCCAGCGATGCACTGCGAGCTGGTAGTGACGGGGCTTTTCGCCGCGCCCGCGGCCGCGCGCCTGCCGTCGGTCGAGCTCCTGCTCGCGCGCGGGCGCTGCACCAGCGCCGGTTCGCAAAGCTACGAGACCTGGCTGCGCGACGCTTTCGAGCTCGACGCACCCCTGCCGGCCGGCGCTCTCACGCTGCTCGCCGCGGGCGGCGAGCCCGGCTCGGATTGGTGGATACGCGCCGACCCGGCGCATCTACGGCTGATGCGCGATCGGCTGGTATTCGTCCCCGCCGCCGCGCTGCGGATCCAGCGCAACGAAGCAGACGCCTTGTGCGATGCCCTCAACCGCCATTTCGCGCCGCACCTGAACGTACAGGTGATCGACGGCGAGCGCTGGGTGGCGCGCACGGCGGCAGGCCTCGCGGTCGCCGCGCAGCCGCCGCTCGAGCTCGCGGGGCGGGAGGTCGCGCTCGCCATGCCCCCGACGGCGTCGGCGCTGCTCAACGAAGCGCAGATGGTGCTGCACGCGCATCCGGTCAATGAAGCCCGCGAGGCGCGCGGCGAGCCCACGGTGAACAGCGTCTGGTTCTGGGGCGCGGGCCGTGCGCCGCGCGTCGCCTCGAAGAGCTGGCACTCCGTCACCGCGGACGAGCCGCTCGCGCTCGGCCTCGCGCGCGCCGCCGCGATGCGCTACCACGCGCTGCCGCCGTCCGCCGCGGCCTGGCTCGA
>DASQAW010000450.1:0-5167 GCA_035635495.1 Burkholderiales bacterium | reverse complement strand
TGGTCGAGGACTGCCCGCAACTCGCGCTTGATCGCCTGCACGTCGACGCCGGCCGCGGACCCAGAGCGGCCATTCCTCACCGGCGCTTCCATCTTGTCCTCGGCGCCGAGCGGACTCTCCAGGCGGGCGTTGTCCAGGCGCGCATTGTCCAGCCTATTGCGCGCGCCGCTGATGGTGAAACCCTCTTCGTAGAGCAGCTCGCGGATGCGCCGGATGAGCAGCACCTCGTGATGCTGGTAGTAGCGGCGATTGCCGCGGCGCTTGACGGGCTTGAGCTGCGTGAACTCCTGCTCCCAGTAGCGCAGCACGTGCGGCTTCACCCCACAGAGCTCGCTCACCTCACCGATGGTGAAGTAGCGCTTCGCGGGGATCGGCGGGAGCTCAGGTTTCCTGCGGCTTTGATCCATGGCGGGCCTTTTCGACCATGGCCTTCAGCTTCTGGCTGGCGTGGAAGGTGACGACGCGGCGCGCGCTGATCGGGATCTCCTCGCCGGTCTTCGGATTGCGCCCCGGGCGCTGCGGCTTGTCGCGCAGCTGGAAGTTGCCGAAGCCCGAAAGCTTCACGCTTTCGCCGCGCTCGAGCGCTCCCCGGATCTCCTCGAAGAACGCTTCCACCATGTCCTTGGCTTCGCGCTTGTTCAGGCCGACCTTCTCGAAAAGGAGGTCCGCCAGCTCGGCCTTCGTCAACGTCATCACCGCTCCCCTAATCCCCTTTATTTGCGCAGACTTGCGGAGAATTTTTGACCAAGCAGGCTGACCAGGGCATCGCGGGCAGCATCTGCCTCCGCATCCGTGAGGGTTCGTTCAGTATCTTTCATAACTACCCGGAAAGCAAGGCTTTTTCGTCCCGCTGGGACGCCCGGGCCTTGGTAGAGGTCGAACAGCCGGATAGAGGCCACGATCAGCGGTTTTTCGGCCTCCATCGCGTCCAAAATTGCCTGAACCGGCACCCCTAGATCGAAGAAAAGGGCCATGTCCCGGACCACTGGCGGGTACTTGGAGGGCGCCGCAAAGGTGGGGGGCGACACCCTCTGCAGCCGCTCGGCATCAAGCTCGAACAGGACGGCTGGGCGTGCGAGCTCGTACTTCCGCTGCCAGCGCGGATGCAATTCGCCGATCCAGCCGGCGGCCCCCCCGTCGATCAGCACGCGGGCAGACCGCCCGGGGTGGAAAGCCGGGTGCTCGGCGCGCTCATAGCGCGCGCTCAGCGGGCTGATGAGCTGTTCGAGGTCTGCCTTGGCATCAAAAAAATCGGCCGAGCGCCCTTTTTCTTCACGCGGCAGACCCCATTGCTCCTCCAGGGCAGTCCCGTACGCCGCGGCCCCAACACGCATCGGCTGGCGCAGTCCGCGCACGGCGAGCGGGCCGTCCTTCGCCTGCGGGTCGCGGATGAAGACGCGGCCCACCTCGAAGACGCGGATGCGCTCCACCTTGCGCGCCTGGTTGTACCTGAGGTTCGCGACCAGCGAGCCGACGAGCGAGCTGCGCATCACGGACTGCTGGCTCGCGATCGGGTTGAGCAGCCGCACCGGGTTTGCCTCGCCAGCGAAATCGAGCTCCCATTGCGGCTCGACGAAGGTGAAGTTGATGACCTCGCGGTAGTCCGCCGCGGCCAGGCGCTCGCGCAACTCGTGCAGGCCCCGCTTCTCCGGCAGCTTCGGGAAGATCGCCGCCGGGCGCGGCGGGTGCGCGGCGATGCGCTCGAAGCCGTAGAGGCGCGCTACTTCCTCGATCAGATCTTCCTCGATCGTCAGGTCGAAGCGATAGCTGGGCGGGTTCACCACGAAGGCGTCGCCCTCGCGCTTTTGCGGCAGCCCGAGCCGCTCGAAGCTCCTCTGCATCTCTTCCACCGGCACCGGCACGCCGATGATCTTCTGCGCGCGCGCGACGCGCATGCGCACGGGCTTGCGCTCCGGCAGCTTCGCCACTAGATCTTCGGTGGGCCCGGGCTCGCCGCCGCAGATGTCCAGGATCAGGCGTGTGGCGCGCTCGATCCCGTCGACATTGTTGCTGAAGTCCACGCCGCGCTCGAAGCGGTGCGAGGCGTCGCTGGTGAAGTTGTAGCGCCGCGCCCGGCCGGCGATCGCGTCGGGCCAGAAGAACGCCGACTCGAGGAAGACGTTCCGCGTCTTCTCATCCGCTTTGGTGCTCTCGCCACCCATGATGCCGCCCAGGCCGATCACACCACTCTCGTCGGTGATGCACAGCACCGACGGATCCACCTCGACCGTCTGCTCGTTCAGCAGCAGCACCTTCTCGCCCTTACGCCCCCAGCGCACGTCGATCGCGCCCTTGAGCTTGTCGAGGTCGTACACGTGCAGCGGCCGGCCGAGCTCGAGCATGACGTAATTGGTCACGTCGACCAGTGCGGAGATCGAGCGCTGTCCCGCCGCCTCGAGCCGCTGCTTCATCCAGGCCGGCGTCGGCGCCGCGGCGTTGACGTTGCGGAGGACGCGGCCGGCGAACCGGCCGCAGCCTTCGGGTGCGCTGATGCGCACCGGATGGCGCGCCTCGCTCTTTGCCGGCACGGGCGCGATGCGCGGCATCTCCAATGGTGCGGCGGTGAGCGCGCTCACTTCGCGCGCCACGCCCAGCACCGAGAGGCAATCGGCGCGGTTCGGCGTCAACTTCAACGTGAACACGTGCTCGTCCAGCCCGAGCGCCGCGCGGGCGTCGCTCCCCACTTTGGCGTTCAGCTCGAGCAGCCCCGAATGGTCATCGGACAATCCCAGCTCGCGCGCCGAGCACAGCATGCCCGCGCTTTCGACGCCGCGGATCGTAGTCTTGGCGACCTCGAGCCCGGGCAAGCGCGCGCCTATCTTCGCCAGCGGCGCCTTCATGCCGGCGCGCACGTTGGGCGCGCCGCAGACCACTTTGAGCTTCTCGCCGCCGGCGTCCACGGTGCAGATCGTCAGCTTGTCGGCGTTCGGATGGCGCGCCACGTCCACGACCTGCGCGACCACCACGCCGCTGAACTGCGGCCCGACCGGCTCGTACGCCTCGACCTCGAGCCCGGCCATCGTCAGGCGCTCGGCGAGCTCGGCGCCGGACAATGGCGGATGGCAGAAGCTGCGCAGCCAGCTCTCGGGGATGTTCACGAGGAGTGAGTCATTCGAACTGCGAGAGGAAGCGCAGGTCGCCGTCGAAGAACAGGCGCAGGTCCTCGATGCCATAGCGCAGCATCGTCAGGCGCTCGAGGCCCGAGCCGAAAGCGAAGCCGATGTAGCGCTCGGGATCCAGACCGAAGTTCCTCACCACCGTGGGGTGCACCTGCCCCGAGCCGGAGATCTCGAGCCAGCGGCCCTTGAGCTTCATATCGATTTCCGCCGACGGCTCGGTGAAGGGAAAGTACGACGGCCGAAAGCGCACTTCGAGCGCGTCGTTCTCGAAGAAGCGCCGCAGGAAATCGGTGTACACGCCCTTGAGGTCGGCGAAGCTGATGTCCTCGTCGATCCACAGGCACTCGACCTGGTGGAACATCGGCGAGTGCGTGGCGTCGGAATCGACGCGGTAGGTGCGTCCCGGCGCGATCACCTTGATCGGCGGCGTGTGCATGCGCGCGTAGCGCACCTGCATCGGGCTCGTGTGCGGCCGCAGGTTGAGGGGGATGCCGCTACTGTCCTTGAGGTCGACGTAGAAGGTGTCCTGCATCGAGCGCGCCGGGTGGTTCTCCGGGTTGTTGAGCGCGGTGAAGCTGTACCAGTCGGTCTCGATCTCGGGACCGTCGGCGACATCGAAGCCGAGCGAGTGCCAGATCGCCTCGATTCGCTGCCAGGTGCGGATCACGGGATGGATGCTGCCGCGCCCGCGCCCGCGCGCCGGCAACGTGACGTCGAGCGACTCCTCGGCAAGGCGTGCGTTCAGCTTCGCGTCGGCGAGCTCGGCGCGGCGCGCCTCCAGCGCCTGCTCGATCTGCTGCTTCGCGGCGTTGAAGCGCGCCCCGGCTGCCTTGCGCTCTTCGGGCGTACCGCTCGGGCGGAAAGCGGCCAGCTCGCCGCCCTTGCCGAGGAAGCGCGCCTTGGCGTTCTCGAGGGACGCGGCATCGCCCGCCGCGCGGAACGCGGCGAGCGCGCGCGAGACGATGCCGTCCAGGTCTTGCAACTAGTGCGCGAGGTTTGCTTTGACCTGGCCGGCGATCTTGTCGAAGGCCGCCTTGTCGGTCACCGCGAGGTCCGCGAGCACCTTGCGGTCAATGTCGATGTTGGCGCGCTTCAGGCCCGCCATGAAGGTGCTGTAGCTCATGCCGAGCGCGCGCACCGCGGCGTTGATGCGCGCGATCCACAGTGCGCGGAAGGTGCGCTTCTTGTTGCGCCGGTCGCGGTAGGCGTATTGGCCCGCCTTCATCACCGCCTGCTTGGCTACGCGAAAGACGTTCTTGCGGCGGCCGCGGAAACCTTTGGCCTGCTTGAAGACCTTCTTGTGGCGCGCGCGCGCCGTGACTCCCCGCTTGACTCTTGGCATGGCGCGCTCCTTACGACGAGTACGGCAGCATCGAACGAATGGCCGCCGTGTTGGTCTGGTCCACGCCGCTGCGGCGGCGCATCTGGCGCTTCCGCTTCGTCGACTTCTTGGTCAGGATGTGGCGCTTGTAGGCGCCGGCGCGCTTGATGCTGCCACTTCCGCGCACGCGAAAGCGCTTGGCCGCGCCGCGTTTGGACTTCATCTTCGGCATAAAAACTCCTGGCTCTCTTTTGGCATGACGCCGGGCGGCCTGCTTCGCAGGCACTTGATGCCACGGCGATCACTTGTGGCCCGCTATGCTGACGCGGGCTTTGCTGCAACCTTTGCCACCGGCGGCTTGGGCTTGTCCGGTTTGGCTTTTTCCGCCTTCGCCTTCGGCGGCGGCGGTCCCTTCTTCTTCGGCGCCAGCACCATCACCATCTGCCGGCCCTCGAGCTTCGGAAACTGCTCGACCAGCCCTACTGCATCCAGGTCCTTCCTCACCCGCTCGAGCAGGCGCTCGCCGAACTCCTTGTGCGCCATCTCGCGACCGCGAAAGCGCAGCGTCACTTTCGCCTTGTCGCCTTCTTCCAGGAACTGGATCAGCTTGCCGAGCTTGATCTTGTAGTCGCCCTCGTCGGTGCCCGGGCGGAACTTGATTTCCTTGACCTGGATCTGCTTCTGCTTGAGCTTCGCCTCGTGCGCTTTTTTCTGCTCGCGGTAGCGG
>DASQAW010000449.1:0-10454 GCA_035635495.1 Burkholderiales bacterium | reverse complement strand
AGGTGCGCATCGATGCGCGCCACCTGCGGCGTGATGTCGGCGCGCACGCCCATCATGCGGCCGGAGAGCTGGTCGACGACCTTGAAGGTGCGCAGCTCGAGGTCGTGCCCGGTGCCGGTGAGGAGCGAATCCATGTACTCGAGCAGCGGCGGCATGACCAGCTCGTAGTCGTTGGCAAAGAACAGATCGAGGATCGCGCGCCGCAGGCCTTCAATGCGCTTCGCCTCCGCCGGCAGGATGTCCTCGACGTACTCGGGCAGGACCCACTTCCTCATTGCGCCTAGCTCCGCGCCCAGAACAGGAGCAGGAGGCCGACGATGATCGACGACAGGCCGACGAAGCGGATCTGGCCGTCGGTCATCTGGGTGATGCGGCGGAAGGTCTCGCGCCAGAGGGTCGGCGCGACGAAGGGCAGGACGCCTTCGAGCACCAGCATCAGGGCGAAGGCCATGAGGAACGTCGTGCCCATGGCTCACTTTCTCGGCTGGGCTTGCCGTCCGAGCGAGTCCCTGAAGTAGCGCAGGAAGTCCGAGTTGGTTTCGAGCAGCATGATGTCGTTGCGGCCGCGGAAGGTCGAGCGGTACGCCTCCATGCTGCGGTAGAACGCGAAGAATTCCGGGTTTTGCGAAAACGCCGCCGCGTAGATGGCGGCCGATTTGGCGTCGCCCTCGCCGCGCACGCGCTGCGCGTCGCGATAGGCCTCGGCGAGGATCACCTCGCGCTGGCGGTCGGCGTCGGCGCGGATCTTCTCGCCCTCGGCGGCGCCGGTGGAGCGCAGCTCGTTGGCGATGCGCTTGCGCTCCGCTTCCATGCGGCGGTAGACCGACTCGCTCACTTCCTGCGGCAGGTCGACGCGCTTGAGCCGCACGTCGATGACCCCGACGCCGATCCGCTTCAGGTCCTGGTCGACCTTCTCGCGCACGCGCGCCATGATCTGCTCGCGCTCGCCCGAGACCACCTCGTGCACCGTGCGCACGCCGAACTCGTCGCGCAGCGTGCCCGAGACGGTCTGGCGGATGCGCGTCTGCGCGCGGATCTCGTCGCCCTGCACGCTCACGTAGTACTGGCGCACGTCGATGATGCGCCACTTGACGAACGAGTCGACCAGCACCGGGCGGTTGCCCTGGGTGAGGAAGCGCAGCGGCTCGGCGTCGTCGTAGGTGAGGATGCGCATGTCGAAGTGGCGCACGTTCTGCACCAGCGGCAGCTTGAGATGCAGGCCGGGCTTGGTGACGACGTCCTTCACCTCGCCCAGCTGGAACACGATCGCGTGCTGGCGCTGGTCGACGGTGTAGAGCGTGCCGGAGACGATCAGCGCCACCAGGACGAGGACTGCGAGAAGGGGGCCGACGGCTCTCATCGCGCGTTCACCGATCGGCCCGGTCGCGGTTGCGCAGCGACTCGCGCGAGCGCGGGCTCGCCTCGGCGGCGGGCGGCTCGGCCGGCCGCTGCGAGGCCTGCGCTTCGGTGGGCGCCGCCGCCCCCGCCTGCTGCAGGAGCTTCTCGAGCGGCAGCAGGAGGAGATTGCCGCTGCCGCGGTAGTCCATCATGATCTTGTTGGTCGACGACAGGATCTCGCGCATCGTGTCGATGTAGATGCGCTCGCGCGTCACCTGCGGCGCCTTGGCGTACTCGGTGAGCACCTGGCGGAAGCGCGAGGAGTCGCCCTCGGCGTTGGCGATCACGCGCTGCTTGTAGCCGTCGGCCTCCTGCTGCAGGCGCGAGGCCGCGCCGCGCGCGCGCGGGATCACGTCGTTGGCGTAGGCCTGGCCCTCGTTCTTCTGGCGCTCGCGGTCCTGTCCGGCCTTCACCGCGTCGTCGAACGCCGCCTGCACCTGCTCGGGCGGCTGCGCGTTCTGGATCGTGACCGTGCTCACCGTGATGCCGGTGTTGTAGCGGTCGTGGATCTGCTGCATCAGGTCGCGCGCCTTGTTGGCGACGTCGACCTGCGTCTCGTAGAGGATCGCGTCCATGCGGTTCTTGCCGATCACCTCGCGCATCGCGGTCTCGGCGATCTGCATCGCCGACTCGTCGGGCCGGCGCACGTTGAAGGTGTAGTCCTTGGCGTCCTTCACCAGGTACTGCACGGCGAACTGCAGGTCGATGATGTTCTCGTCGTCGGTGAGCATCAGCGACTCTTTCAGCACCTTCGTCCGCACGTTGTTGCGGTAGCCGACCTCGAGCGTGCGCACCTGCGACAGATTCACGATCTCGTGCGACTGGATCGGCCACGGCAGGCGCCAGTTCAGGCCCGAGGTCGTCTCCTTCGAGAACTTGCCGAAGGTGAGCACCACGCCGCGCGTGCCTTCGACGACGATGTAGAAGCCGCTCGCGAGCCACACGATCAGCACGAGGACCAGCAGCGCGCCCGCGCCGCCGCCCAGGCCGCGCGCCGACGGCGGCCGCGGCGGCTCGTCGCCCGCGCCGCGCGGGCGGCGGCGGAAGAGCTCGCCCAGGCGCCGGTTGAAGTTGCGCCACAGCTCGTCCAAGTCCGGCGGACCCTGGTTGCCGCCGCCGGGGCCTTGCGGGCCGCGGGAACCGCCGCGCCCCCAGTTCGGGTCGTTCAAGGACATTAGAAGCTTATGGATGCTTTCGGGGGGTTGCGTTCTGCCGCGCGCGCCGAGCCGCGCATCTGCCCAAACTCGGCGATGGCACCGCGCAGCCCTTCCAGCCCACTGCCCGTGCGCGCGCTCACAAAAACGCGGGAAATCCTACCATACTGGTCCCTCTCGACCGCCGGGTCGAAACCGGCCGCGTCGATCTTGTTGTAGACCAAGATCTGCGGCGCCTCGTCCGCGCCGATCTCGGCGAGCACCTTGTTCACCTCGGCCTGCTGCTCGTCGCGCGCCGGCGATGCGGCATCGACCACGTGCAGGAGCAGCTCGGCGCGCACCGTCTCCTCGAGCGTCGCGCGGAACGCCTCGACCAGCGTATGCGGGAGGTCGCGGATGAACCCGACGGTGTCCGACAGGACGACGGGATTAGCCGGCGGAATCCAGATGCGCCGCGTGGTGGTGTCGAGGGTGGCGAAGAGCTGATCGGCTTCGTAGGCCCTGGCGCGGGCGAGCGCGTTGAAGAGCGTCGACTTGCCGGCGTTGGTGTAGCCGACGATCGAGACGGACAGGACGTCGCCGCGTGCCCGCGCGCGGCGCTGCACGGTGCGCTGCTTCCTCAACGTATCGAGTTTGCCGTGCAGCACCTTGACGCGCCGGGCGATGTAGCGCCGGTCCAGCTCGAGCTGCGTCTCGCCCGGGCCGCCGGTGCTGCCGAAGCCGCCGCGCTGGCGCTCGAGGTGCGTCCAGCCGCGCACTAGGCGCGTCGAGAGGTGCTGGAGCCGCGCCAGCTCCACCTGCAGCTTGCCCTCGTTGGTCTGCGCGCGCTGCGCGAAGATCTCGATGATCAGCTCGCTGCGATCGAGCACCCGCAGGTCGAGCTCGCGCTCGATGTTCCTCTGCTGCGCGGGCGAGAGCTCGTGGTTGAAGACGACGAACGCCGCGTTCAGCTCCTCCGCGGCACGCCCCATCTCCTCGACCTTGCCGCTGCCGGCGTAGAACTTCGGATCCGGCCGCTGCCTGCGGCCGCCGAGCACGCGGTGGCGCGTGACGCCGGCGCTCTCCACCAGGCGCACGACCTCCTCGACGCGCTCCTCGTAGTCGGCGTCGCCGAAATCCAGGCAAACGATGATCGCCGCCCGCGGATCGCCGGGGGCCAACTTCTCGGCGGGCAAACTACTCGGCGTCCTTCTCCGCTCCGAGGTTGATCGGGCGCGAGGGCACGACCGTGGAGATGGCGTGCTTGTAGACCATCTGCGTGACGGAGTTGCGCAGCAGCACCACGTACTGATCGAAGGACTCGATCTGCCCCTGCAGCTTGATGCCGTTCACGAGGTAGATGGAAACGGGGACATGCTCTTTGCGCAGCGTGTTCAAAAACGGGTCTTGTAGCAACTGGCCCTTGTTGCTCATGTTCTTCTCTCTTGGGGGTTTTGTCCCGATACTCTAATTGATTTAGCTAGGCTTTTCTACCTAGCTGCACAGGCGGCGTCACATCACCGCACTGCGCGCGATGGCGCAGCGCATGGTCCATCAGCACGCAGGCCAGCATGGCCTCGGCGATCGGCGTGGCCCGAATGCCCACACAGGGGTCGTGGCGACCCGTGGTTTCGATGGTGGTCGCCTTCCCCTGTCGATCGATGGTGCGCCGGGGCAGGCGGATGCTTGACGTGGGCTTGAGCGCGATCGAGACGGCGATGTCCTGGCCGGTCGAGATGCCGCCGAGCACGCCGCCGTTGTTGTTGGAGACGAAGCCCTGCGGGGTCATCTCGTCGCCGTGCTCGCTGCCCTTCTGCACGATGGCGCCGAAGCCGGCACCGATCTCCACGCCCTTCACGGCGTTGATGCCCATCATCGCCGCCGCGATGTCGGCGTCCAGGCGCCCGTACACCGGCTCGCCCCAGCCGACGGGCACGCCGCTCGCGACCACGTTGACGCGCGCGCCGCAGGAGTCGCCCGAGTCGCGCAGCTCATCCATCTGCTTCTCCAGCTGCGCCACCATTCCCTGGTTGGGAGCAAAGAACGGGTTGCCAGCGACCGCGTCCCAGGACTCGAAGGGGATCGCGGTGCGGCCGAGCTGCGCGAGATAGCCGCGCACCTGCACGCCGTAGCGGCTGCCGAGCCACTTCTTCGCGATCGCTCCAGCCGCCACGCGGACCACGGTCTCGCGCGCCGAGGCGCGCCCGCCGCCGCGCGCATCCCTTACTCCGTATTTCTGCAGATAGGTGTAGTCGGCGTGGCCGGGCCGGAACTTGTCCGCGATCGCGGAATAGTCCTTCGAGCGCTGGTCCTCGTTGCGGACGAGAAAGCCGATCGCCGTGCCGGTGGTGCGGCCCTCGTACACGCCGGAGAGGATCTCGATCGCATCCGACTCGCGCCGCTGCGTGACATGGCGCGAGCTGCCGGGCTTGCGCCGGTCCAGCTCCTTTTGAATGTCCGCGGCGCTGAGCTCCATTCCCGGCGGGCAGCCGTCGACCACGCCGCCGTACGCCGGCCCGTGCGACTCGCCGAACGAGGTCACGCAGTAGAGCAGGCCGAAGCTATTGCCGGACATGGCCGGTCCGATTCTACTTCCTAAGGTACTTGGAAGAAGCGGCGCGTCTCGAACACGGCCCGCGAGAACCGCTTGCCGTTCGAGCGCAGGTGGCGCTTGAGCACGAAATCGAAAAGCAGCGGATTGTGCAGCCGGATCTCGCGCACGACCGGCGCGGCCGCGGCGTCGAGCAGCTTGAGCGAAACCAGGTAGTCGACCGAGAAGATCGGCATCACGCCGGGCAGCGGATAGTCCGAGCCGTTGAGGAGCCGCGGATGCCACGCCGCCTCCTCGAGCACGCGCGCGAGCGCGGGGCCGGCGCGGTTCAGCTGCGTCATCGCCGAGATGTCGGCGAAGAGGTTCTTCTCGTAGCGGCGCTCGCCCATCATGCGCGCGAAGAGCGTGAAGCTGTCGACCAGCGCGCCGCCGTGGTCGAGGTCGCGGTCCTCGCCCATCGAGGCGCAGTGCGCCACCACCACGCGCACGCCCGCATCGAGCGCGCGCCGCAGCCGCAGCGGATTGCCGTGGTCCTGCGGCTCGGCGCCGATCACGGCTCGCTCGAGACCGGCGTGCGAGATCAGCGGCAGATCATGCTGTGCCAGCGCAGCGTAGAAGGCATCGCACCTGGACGACGCCGGGTCGATGCCCATCGCCGAGGGCAGCCACTTCACCGCGCGCGCGCCCTCGGCCTTCGCCCTGTGGAGCGCGTCCACGGCGTCGGGGCGATAGGGATGGATCGACGCCGCCCATTCGAAATACTGCGGATACGCACGCGCCACATCGCGTGCGTACGCATCGGGAACGTAGAACGCGCTGTGCTCGAGCTGCGGCCTCCCCTGCTCGTCGTGCGCGCGCTCGAATGCGAAGAGCAGCAGCTTCACCCCTGGACGCATGCCGTCGAGCAAGTTGCGCATGCGCTCGAGGTACGAGCGATCGACGCTGCCGGGCGCGTCGTGCGCGCAGCCCGCGTTGAGGAAAAAGAGCCGGCGGGCGTACAGCCCCGGGTTGAGCAGGCTCTCCATCTGCGGATTGAGGTAGATGCCGCTGCCCCCGTCGCCGGTGCCGATGAGGTGCGCGTGGCTGTCCCAGGCCTGCGCCGGGTCGATGCCCTCCCACGCCGCGGCGACCAGCTCGTGATTGGCAAGGCGCGGCGGCAGCGCCGCGCGGCATGGATTCCAGAAGCCCTGCTCGGGCCAGTAGCGCCACGCGGCGATCCCGGCCGCGCCGCCCGCGCCGAGAAAAGCTAGCAGGAGCTTTCTACGAGAGGCAATTCGACTGGTCTGCCGGCGGCTTTTACGCCGGCCAGTTCTTGATGTAACCCTTGAGCATCTTGTTCTCGAAGTCCTGCTCTTCGAGCACCGCTTTGGCGACGTCGCGGAACGAGATCACGCCGATCAGCCTGCCGTCCTGCATCACCGGCAGGTAGCGCGCGCCGCTCTCGAGCATCGTGCGGCGCAGGTCGTTCACTTCCATGTCGGGCGTCGCCGTGACCGGGTCGCGCACCATGATGTCGGCGACGCGCACCTCGCCGAGCGAGCCCGAGCGCTTCGCCAGCGCCTGCAGCAGCTCCTGGAAGGTCAGCATGCCGATCATGCGGCCGTGCTCCATCACCACCAGCGAGCCGAGGTTCTCCTGCGCCATGGTGACCGCCGCGTCGGCGGCACGGCCCGCCGGTTCGACGCTGATGAGACGGTTACCCTTGACCCGCAGGATTTCTTTGACTTGCATCGCTCGATCCCCCTATCCCGGCCCGATAGAATCGCAAGGCTCCGCGAGGTTTCCTCTACGGCACGAGAATACTCTCAAAAGGCCGCTCTGGTCACCGGTGGCGCGCAAGGCATCGGCAGAGGCGTAGCGGCCTTGCTCGCCGCGCGCGGCTACCGGGTCGCCGTCGCCGACATCAAGCCCGCCCGCGGCGACGGCATGACTTTCATCCGTTGCGATATTTCGCGCGAGCCCTCCGTGGGTGCGTGCCTCCGCCGGGTGGTCGAGCGCTTCGGCCGCCTGGACGCGCTGGTCAACAACGCCGGCATCGCTTCGCCCGACAACGGCCCGGTCGAGAAGCTCGCGCTGACCGAATGGAACCGGCGCATCGGCGTGAACCTGACCGGTGCATTCCTCATGGCGAAACATGCTGCGCCGCATCTGCGGCGCGCGCGCGGCGCCATCGTCAACATCGCGTCGACGCGTGCGCTGCAGTCGGAGCCCGACACCGAGGCCTACGCGGCGAGCAAAGGCGGCCTGGTGGCGCTGACGCACGCGCTCGCCATGAGCCTCGGGCCGCAGGTGCGCGTCAATTGCATCAGCCCCGGCTGGATCGCGCACACACCGGTGAAGAAAAAGGACCACCAGCAGCATCCGGTCGGGCGGGTGGGCCGCGACCGGGACGTCGCCGAGCTCGTCGCGTTTCTGCTTTCCGACGCCGCCGGCTTCGCCACGGGCGCGAACTACGTTCTGGACGGCGGGATGACGCGCAAGATGATCTACGTCTAGCGAACGAGGATCGTCGCGAGCAAGAGCAGCGTTCCCATGCTCACGCAGTCGGTGGCCGTGGTGAGGAAAATGCTCGACGCGGTCGCCGGGTCGAAGCCCATGCGTTTCAATGTGAGTGGCACCAGCGCGCCGGACAGGCCGCTCGCTATGCAGGAGAACACCATCGCCGCGAAGACGACGAAGGCGAGCGTGAACGGCCGCTCCTGGTGCTGGCCCACGGCGGTCACGTACATGCCGAGGGCCGCCATGAGCCCCACGCCGGCGCCGTTCGCCATGCCGAGCCAGGTCTCCTTGCTGACCAGCGGGCGGGCCGCACCGGGTTTCATCTCGCCGAGCGTCATGCCGCGCAGCGTCACCGCGAGCGCCTGGCAGCCGGTGTTGCCCGACTGGCCGGCGAGCACCGGCAGGAACAGCGCGAGGATCACCAGTCGGTCCAGTGTGTCCTGAAATATCCCGACGACTGCTGCGGCGAGGAAGGCGGTGAGCAGGTTGAACTGCAGCCAGGGATGGCGCATCTTGAGGCTGCGCACCACGGGCGTGCTCAGGCGCTCCTCTTTCTCCAGGCCGACCATGCTGCCCGCCTGCAGCGAGATCTCGATCGCCTGCGCCTCGAACATGCTCTGCCCGCGCACCAGGCCGACCAGCCGCTTGTCGGCATCCACCACCGGATACACCGGGTAGTGGCGGTCGAGCACCAGCTTCATTGCATCCATCAGCGGGATGCCGGCCTCCAGCGCGAACGGATCGCGCAGCATGACGTTGCGAAGAGTGGCGCCGTTGTCGCTGAAGAGCAGGTCGCGCATCGTCACGATGCCGAGCAGGTGCTGCGCGGCGTCGACCACGTAGACGTAGGTGATGAAGGTGGTCTTGACCAGCTCGCGCAGCTTCTCGATCGTGTCGCCGACCGACTGGTCGGGCGGATAGGCGGCGACCACCGCTTCCATCATCCGGCCGATCGTCTCCTTCGGGTAGGCGGCGTTGCGCTGCCACTGCTGTGCCAGCTCCCCGCTCGCCGCCTCGAGCGTGCGCCCGCGCACGTCCCTCGGCAGCTCGTCGAGCACGTCCTGGGCGAATCCGGGGTTGAGGCGCGCGAGCGTTGCGACGATGGTCGCGGCTGGGGAATCCTTGAGCTTCGCCGCGGCGCCGCTGGCCGAGCGGCTCTTCACGTCATCGCCGAGGTTAGGAATCAGATCCTGGGTGATTACGTCGTTGGCCATAGCCATTCTGGTCTCCCTCCCAACCGCGCCATCATGGCACAATCCCGTCATGACCCCCCGGGCCATCACCATCCGGCTGGCGGAGCCGCGCGACGCGCAGGCGATCGCGCTGATGTCGCGCGATTTCATCGAGGCCGGGCTCGGGTGGAAGTACGACGCCTCGCGCGTGATGCGCGCGATCCGCGACCGCGAGACGCTGGCGGCGGTGGCGTGCGACGCCAAATCCGGCCCGGCGGCGCGCGGCGCGGTCAACGGCTTCGCCATCATGGAATTCGGCGAAGAGCGCGCGCACCTCGTGCTGCTCGCGGTGCGGCCGTCGCACCGGCGCGCCGGCATCGGCCAGCGGATGCTCGAGTGGATGCTCGAATCGGCGCGCTGCGCCGGCATCGCCAGCATCCACCTGGAGCTGCGCGCCGGCAACGAAGCCGCGCGGCGCTTCTACCGCGCCATGGGCTTTTACGAGACGGTGCTCGTTCCCGGCTACTACCGCAGCGGCGAAGGACGCAAGGAAGGCGCGCTGCGCATGCTGCGCGTGCTGCGCGTGCCGGGACCGCTGCCCGCAGCGTGGCGCCCGCCGCGCATGGAAGACCGCTGAGTTTTTAAGGAACGATCGCCAGCCCGATGCGCAAAGTCCAGGGGCGGCGCACGTTGTAGTCGAGGATGTCCTCGCCCCAGCCGTTGAAATACTGCACGTGCAGATAGCCGCTCAG
The DNA here is from genome assembly GCA_035635495.1 of Burkholderiales bacterium. Lineage (GTDB taxonomy): Bacteria > Pseudomonadota > Gammaproteobacteria > Burkholderiales > SG8-39 > SCGC-AG-212-J23. The sequence continues at coordinate 949 of DASQAW010000449.1, read as the reverse complement.
CGGACCGACCTTCATGTCGCGCGTGCGCCGCGACATGTCGAGCTGCAGGCTTCCCTTCCCCGACGTGCCGACGCGCGCGACGCCCGTGGTGATCCATGAACCGCCCGCGTCGTAGCGCACGCGCCAGTCGACGTAGCCGCGGTAGTCGGCGATGTCAGGGTTCTCGCCGTTCGAAAGGTAGGCATAGAACTTCGGCGTGAATTCCAGCGTACCGCCGCGCTGCAGGGGGAAGCGCCATTCCGGCCGCACGAAGACGGTGTTGATCGACCGCGACAGGGCGCCCTGGTTGCCGTTCGACTCGTGCTCGACGCCGGCGCGCACGCCGTCGATCCAGGTGCGCTGGTCGGTGCGCTCCCATTTCCAGAAGAGCGACGGCCGGTAGCTCGTGTCGTGGAAGGGCTTCGACTCGGACGTGAGATCCCAGAGCGAGGTCTGCGTGTAGCCGAAGTAGAAGCCGGCGAGCCAGGGCTGGTCCGCGCCGAAGCCGCTCGACTGGTCGAAGAGCCGGTACTTGAACGAGAGCTGGAAGCGCGCGTCCCAGCCGTTGCGCGCGCCGATCACGAAATAGACCGGATCGTTCGCCGAGACGAGCGGCTCATCGAGCGCGGGGCCGGAAGCGGTGACGCGCTGCATGGCGTCGCGCCGCGCGACGAGCACGACGAGGGCGTTGGACGGCTAGTCCGCCAGATCGAGCGTGATGGGGCCGCTCGCGCCGCCCGGCATGGTGCCGGCGTACGCGCGCCGGCCCGCGTCCGCGGGACCCGTGGCGGGCAGCCGGATCGTCACCTCCGCGGGTTCGATGCGCACGCGCAGCGCGATCTCGTCGGGCAGCTCCGCGCCGTAAGGCCCGGAGACGATGAGCTCGAAGCGCTCGCCGGCAACGGCGCGTCCGTCGGGCGTGGCGATCAGCCACTCCGGCGCGGCCGCCGAGACCCAGATCGGCCATAGC
>DASQAW010000448.1:0-4305 GCA_035635495.1 Burkholderiales bacterium | reverse complement strand
CCTGACGCTCGGCTACGCGGGCCAGATCTCGCTCGCGCAAGCCTCGTTCGTCGGCATCGGCGCCTATACCGCCGCGCTGCTGACGACGCAGGGCTGGCCGCTGGGCGCTGCCTTCGCGCTGGCGGCGGTGCTGTGCTTCGTCGTCGGCTGGCTGCTCGGCTACCCGGCGCTGCGCGTAGCGCACCACTATCTCGCCTTCGTCACGCTCTCGTTCGCGACGCTCGTGTTCCTCGTTCTGCGCAACGAAGAATGGCTGACCAAGGGCGTGTATGGGATCAGCGGGATTCCGCGGCCGACGCTGCTCGGCTGGTCGACCAAGGCGCCGAAGGACTTCTATTTTTTCTGCCTCGGCGTTCTGGCCCTTGCATCGATCGCTGCGTGGTGGCTGCTGCGCTCTCCCTGGGGACGCGCGTTCACCGCGCTGAGGGAAAACCCGATCCGCGCCTCGTCGCTGGGCATCGACACGCGGCGCTACACCCTGATGGCGTTCGCCATCGGGTCCGCGCTCGGCGGGGTCGCTGGCGTGCTCTATGCGCCGCTGGTGCAGTTCATCGAGCCGACGGCATTCACCCTCGGCCTGTCGTTCAACCTGCTGCTGATGGTGATCGTCGGCGGCGCGGGCCGCTTCTTCGGACCCTTCCTCGGCGCGGCGGTGTCCGTGCTGCTGCCGGAATGGCTGCGCTTCAGCGAGGGGCTCTACCTCATGCTTTACGCCGTCTTCGTGATGCTCCTGCTGGCATTCTTCCCGTCGGGCCTGCTCGGGCTCGCCGAGCGCCTGCGCACTTCATGGCCGCGGTCCTCGAAGTCCGCGACCGGAGGAAGTCGTTCGGCGGCATCGGCGCCGTGAACGGTGTGTCGTTCGCCGTCCACGAGGGCGAAATACTCGGCCTCATCGGGCCCAACGGTTCCGGCAAGTCGACGCTGTTCAACTGCATTCTCGGCCAGCTCGCGCCCTCCTCGGGCGAGGTGCGCATCGACGGCCGGCCGATCAGCGGCATGCGGCCCTGCGACCTGAACCGCCTGGGCATCGGCCGCACCTTCCAGCTGCTGCAGGTCTTTCCGCAGCTTTCGGTGCGCGAGAACCTGCTGCTTGCCGGCCAGGAGCACGCGGGCGGCATGTGGTCGCGCCTGTTCGGCCCCCGCGACGCCGGGCTCACCGCCGCGGCGAACCGCATGATCGATTTCTTCCGCCTGGCGGCGCTCGCCGAGGAGCGCGCGGCCGCCCTGAGCTACGGCCAGCAGAAGCTGCTCGACGTGGCGATGGCCTTCATGGCGGGTCCGCGCCTGGTGCTGCTCGACGAGCCCGCCGGGGGCGTCAATCCGACTATGCTCGGCGGCTTGCGCGAGCGGCTCAGGGCGATCAACGAGACCGGCTCCACGTTCGTGGTGATCGAGCACAACATGGAGTTCGTGATGGCGCTGTGCACGCGCATCCTGGTCCTCGCGGAGGGCCGCATCATCGCCGAGGGTGCGCCGCAGGCGATCCGCAACGACCGGATGGTCATCGACGCCTATCTTGGAAGCTGACATTCTTGCGGTGGAGGATCTGGTCAGCGGCTACGGCAAGCTGACCGTCCTCAACGGCACGAGCTTCAAGGTGGCGCGCGGCGCGATTACGACGGTGATCGGGCCCAACGGCGCCGGCAAGTCCACCGTGTTCAAGGCAGTGTTCGGGCTGCTGCCGGTGCAGCGCGGCCGCGTCGTGTTCGATGGTCGCGAGGTCACCAACCTCGACCCTCGGCGCCTGCTCGAGCTCGGCATCTCGTACGTGCCGCAGGGACGCAACGTCTTCGCGGAGTTGAGCGTGCGGCACAACCTGGAGCTCGGGGCGACCGCGGCGGGCCCGGGTGCAAAGGTCGGGGCGCGCATCGAGTCGCTGATGGAGCGCTTCCCCGTGCTGCGGCGCAAGGCCGCCGCGCAGGCCTCGACGCTCTCGGGCGGCGAGCAGAAGCTGCTCGAGATCGCGCGGGGGCTGCTGCTCGAGCCGAAGCTGATGCTGATCGACGAGCCCTCGATCGGCCTGTCGCCGCTGCTGGTGAAGGAGACCTTCGGCATCCTGCAGGACCTGCGCGCGAAGGGCGTCTCGATCCTGATGGTCGAGCAGAACGCCAAGCGGGCGCTCGAGATCTCGGATTTCGCCGTGGTCCTGGAGCTCGGCCGCACCCGGATGGAGGCCGCTGCGCCAGCGGTGCTCGCGGATCCGCGGGTGGGCCAGCTGTTTCTGGGCGGGGGGATGCGGTAGCGCGGAGCCGCGGTGTGGTTCTACGATTTCCGCGCCGTGGAACCCGTCGACCCGCCGATCTTCGTGGCCACCGTGCCGGTCGCCGCGCAGCGGCTGCGCGCGATCCTGGCCGGGCACCGCGTCTACTGCGCCGAGAAGTATGCCGACGCGGCGCACGCGCTATCGCGCGAACGGTACGCGCTCGCCATCCTCGGCGTCTATTTCGACGAGTCCCGCATGTTCGACGTGCTGGCGCACGCGCGCGCGTCGGCGAAGAACGCCACCACGCCGGTGGTGTGCGTGGTGGGTATCCGCGGCCGCCTCTCGCACCTCCTGATCCGCAGCCTCGAGCAGACGCTGAACGCCATGCCGCGCACCGCGTTCCTGAACCTGGCCGCGATCCCCGACGATCCCGGCGGCAACGCTTTCGTGCGCCGCTTTCTCTACAGCTACCTCGCGCCGCGGCCCGCGCCTCGATCGCTGCAGGGCCTCGCCGTCACGTAGCCCGGGCGCAGGTCAGAATCTAGGTCCCGGGGGTCCTGTCTACCCCCGCCGTAACCCGAGGTCACGATGGAAGAAACCCGAGCGCGCGACGCCCGCCTGCGGCGCATGAAGTGGTGGGCTACCGGTCTTCTCGCCCTAGCCGGCGTGATCTACGTAGCGGCGCAGGCTTACCAGCCGCGCTACCCGTGGCTCTACTACGTCGGCATCACCGCGGAGGCGGCGATGGTCGGCGCAATCGCCGACTGGTTCGCGGTGACGGCGCTGTTCCATCATCCCTTCGGCCTGCGCTTCATCCCGCACACCGCGATCATCCCGCGCAACAAGGCGCGCATCGCCACCGGCCTGTCGGCCTTCATCCAGAACAACTTCCTGACCAGCGAAGCGGTGGTGCAGCGCATCCGCGACTTCCGCCCCGCGCGCACGCTGTACGGCTGGCTCCTCAGGGCCGAGAACGCCGAAGCGGTGGCGACCTATGTGGCGCGCCTGACGGCGTATGGACTGAACGCGCTCGACGACGAGCGAGTGCGCAACTACCTGCAGCAGACGATCGCGCGGCGGCTGCAGCACGCCGACGTGGCCGGCGCCGCGGCGCAGCTGCTGGACGTGCTGACCGAAAACAAGCGGCACCACGAGCTGCTCGACGCGGCGCTGCGCGCGCTCGACGAGGTCCTCGCGCGCGCCGACACGCAGGCCTACATCGCCGGCGAGGTGGCGAAGAGCGCGCCGCTGCTCAAATGGCTCTCGGACTGGCTGCAGCTCAAGCTCGACGACCGCGCCGCGCTCAAGATCGTCGAGGTCGCGGTGAAGAAGATCTCGGAAGTGCGCCGCGACCAGGACCACGAGCTGCGGCAGCGCTTCGACGCTTTTGTCCATCAATTTATTGAAAAGCTCAAAAGCGACGATGCGCTGCGCGCCAAGGTGCACCGCCTGCGCGACGAGGCGCTCGAGAGCCCGGCGCTCGGGCGCTACATCGGCGGCCTGTGGAGCGAGTTCCGCGAGTGGCTCGCCGCCGAGCACGACCGGCGGCCGGCGTCGCTGCACCAGCGGGTGACGGCGATGCTCGAGTCGCTCGGCCAGACGCTGCGCGCCGACCGCGAGATCCAGCAGTGGATCGACGAGCAGATCCTGCGCGCGGCGCCGGCGCTCGTCGAGGAGTACCGCGCGAAGATCGGCCGCTTCATCGAGGATCAGATCATGGGCTGGCAGGAGGAGAAGCTGGTGGTCGAGCTCGAGCGCCACATCGGCCCCGACCTGCAGTACATCCGCATCAACGGCACGCTGGTCGGCGGGCTCGCCGGACTCATCATCGCGGCGCTCACCCAGCTCGCCCGGTAGAGCGGCACGCAACTTGCGGCTCAGCACTATCCAACACGAACAGGAGAGCGCAATGGCAGCTTTTACAGAGCGGCGCCTCGCGGAGAACCGCTCGTCGATCCCGTCGTCGGGCGACCGCCGCCGCAAGCGGCCGAGCATCGCCGAGATGGTCAACCCGGCCGTGGAGGAGGCCTTCTGGCGCGAGAGCTACCTGCACGAGCCTTATTACGAGCGCGGCTACACCTTCGACGACTATTACCCGGCGT
>DASQAW010000447.1:0-1940 GCA_035635495.1 Burkholderiales bacterium | reverse complement strand
GGCCGTTCGCGCTCGAGCCGCCCTCCTCGGGGAAGACGCCGAAGCCGATCGACTGCACGGTGCCGGCGAGCCGCTTGCCCGGATCGGACATGAGGTAGACCTCGGCCGCCATGCCCGGCCGGATGCCCTTCAGCGCCGTCTCGCGGAAATTCGCGATCACGTACCAGGTGCGCGCGTCGATCAGCGTGAAGAGACGGCGGCCGGTGGCGGCGTATTCGCCCTCGGCGATGTCGAGATCGACGACCCGGCCGTCGAAGGGCGCGCGCACCACCGTCTGCCTGAGGTCGTACTCCGCCGTCGCGATCGCGGCGCGCAGCTCGCCCAGCTTCGCGACGAGCGCGTCCACCCCGCTTACCGCGGCCGCGGCGCGGTCGGCGTCGCGCTGGGCGACCAGCAGCGCGGCATCGGCCGTGCGCTTCGCCGTGCGCGTCTGGTCCACCTGCTCCGCGGTGACATACTCCTTCGCGAGCAGCGGCTCGATGCGCGCCAGCGTGTCGGCCGCCTGCTTCGCCTGCGCCTCGGCACGCTCGATGTTCGCGCGCGCGGCGGTGGCGGCGAACTTCTGCGCGTTGACGTCGCGCTGACTGAGGCCGATCTGCTTCTCCAGGCTGTCGAGCGCAGCGCGCGCACGCTCGAGCGTGTGCTGGTAGGGCTCCGGGTCGATCTCGAACAGCACGTCGCCCTGCTTCACCGCCTGGTTGTCGCGCACGTGCAGGCTGACGATGCGCCCGCTCACCTGGGGCGCGACGCCGATCGTGTCGGCGCGCACGAAGGCGTCGTCGGTGCGCGGCGACTGGTCAATGGAGTAGACGACGTAGACGGCCAGCGCAATCGCCGCCAGCACGATTCCGAGGCCAACGATGCGCCCGAGTCTCTTGTGCTCAGCCATGGAAGAACGTCACCCAGACGCCGAGCGTGAAGACGAGCGCGAGCGCCGGGTAGACGATGCCGCGCGGGCCGACCCACTGGTCCAGTCCGGCGGCTGCCAGGGCCCGGTGGCCGACCAGCGTCAGGGCGACGCCGATGAGGACGCAGAGCATCCAGGAAGGAAAGAAAGCCCCCAGCAGGTTGATCGACGGGACATGCATCGGGTCAGTGATGCATCGGCATGTCCATCGCCGGCATCATGCTGGTATTCAGGTCGGCCATGATCCACAGCGAGCCGGCGACCACGAGGAAGACGATGAGAATGCCGAAGGCAAGCGCCAGCACGTTATTGGTGTTGTCCGGCCCGCTGGTGATGTGGAGGAAGAACACCAGGTGAACGCCCATCTGGGCGATGGCGAGGACGGCAAGCCCGAGAGCGACGCCGGGCGCCCAGAGCAGCGACGTATTCGCGACCCAGAAAGACGTGCCGGTGAGGAGCACGGCCAGAGCCAGGCCGATCGTGTAGACGAGCAGGCCGGACGACTCGCCCTCCTCGGCAACCAGCGTGTCTCCGGGTACGTGATCGTATGACGCTTCGCTCATGCGCGGATTCCCATCAGATAGACGACCGTGAACAGCGCGACCCAGATGATGTCGAGCGCGTGCCAGAACAGCGAAAAGCAGAGCAGGCGCCGCACCACGCTGGCGCGAAAGCTCTTGACGGCGACCTGCGCCATCATCACGACCAGCCAGATCAGGCCGACGGTGACGTGCAGGCCGTGGCAGCCGACCAGCGTAAAGAACGCCGAGAGAAAGGCGCTGCTCTGCGGCGTCGCGCCGCGGGCGATCATGCCGGCGAACTCGCGCAGCTCGAGGAACAGGAACGCCGCGCCGAGCACGAACGTGACCACGGCAGCCAGATAGAAGGCGCCGCGGCGCCGCGAGTTGACCGCGAGCGACATCAGTCCGCAGGTGTAGCTCGAGGCGAGCAGGCACGCGGTCTCGATCGCGACGCTGACTTGATTGAACAGCTGCGGCCCCGCCGGACCGCCGGCGGTAGCGCGCACGAGCAC
>DASQAW010000446.1:0-6830 GCA_035635495.1 Burkholderiales bacterium | reverse complement strand
GGTGATGGCGGGGCTGCGTCCCACCGAATGCGACCAGATGGTCGAAGTGTTCCGCGACCTGAACCGCAAGGACGGCACGACCATCCTCCTGATCGAGCACGTGATGCGCGCGGTGATGGCGCTCGCCAAGCACATCGGCGTGCTACACCACGGCGAGGTGATCGCGCGGGGCACGCCCGAGCAGGTGGTGCGCGACCCGGCGGTGCTCGAGTGCTACCTGGGAGAGGAGACGGAAGTCTGATGCTCGTCGTCCGCGACCTCGACCTCTACTACGGCGACGCGCAGGCGCTCGACCGCGTGTCGCTCGAGGTGCCGCAGGGCGCGATCGTCGCCATCATCGGCGCGAACGGCGCCGGCAAGTCCTCCCTCATCCGCACCATCGCCGGCATCGAGGTGCCGCGCGACGGTGCCATCACGTTCAAAGGCGAGCGGATCACCGGCCTGGACTCGCATCGCATCTGCAACCTCGGCATCGGCCAGGTCGCCGAAGGCCGGCAGGTGTTTCCCTCGCTCACCGTGCTCGAGAACCTCGAGATCGGCGCGATGATCCCGCGCGCCCGCGCCAACGCGAAGCGCCAGCTCGAAGAGGTGCTGGCGATGTTCCCGCGGCTGCAGGAGCGCACCCGCCAGATCGCCGGCACGATGTCGGGCGGCGAACAGCAGATGCTCGCCATCGGCCGCTGCCTGATGGGCGCGCCCGAGCTCATCATGTTCGACGAGCCCTCGCTCGGCCTCGCGCCGCTCGTGGTGCAGGAGGTGCTGCGCACCATCCACCTGCTGAACGAGCGCGGCCTCACCATCCTGCTGGTCGAGCAGAACGTCGCCGTGTCGCTCAAGATCTCGCAGCGCGCCTACGTGCTGGAGAACGGCCGCATCGTCATGAGCGGCTCGGGAGCGGAACTTCTTCACAACGACCGCGTGCGGCAGGCCTACCTCGGCCTGTGAGCGCAGCCGCAGCGCGTGTAAGGTACCCTATGCGGAACGCGCGGAGACACGCGCGGACGCAGTCCCAAGGGGGGACGCATGCGCTGGATCCTGGGGTTCGTCGTCTTTTGCCTGGCGCTGGCCGCGAACGCGCCATTCTTCGGCGCAGTGCTCCTCGGCGCGCTCGCCTGGTTCATGGTGAAGCTCTTCACGCCGCCGAGCGGGGACGAAAGGGCACACGAGCCTGGGCAACCCGGCGTTCCGCAGGCGCCGGCCGCGCCGCCGCCGGCAACGGAGGAAGACCGGCTCGACGTGCAGAACGCGGGAGCGCTACGCGCCTACCTGCGCCGCCTAGCCGACCGCGTCCATACGCTCGAGGCGGAAGTCGCGGCGCTGCGAAAAGGCGGACCTGCGCCGCAGCCGAAGGCGGAGCCGAAAATCGAGCAGAAGGTCGAGCCGCAGCCCAAGGCAGAGCCACCGCCGGCACCAAAGCCGGCGGCGCCGATCTACCAGCCGCCGCCTCCGCCCCCTCCACCGCAACCCAGGCCGCAACCGGAAGTCCAGAAAGTCGTCGCCCCGCCGCCTCCGCCGCCACCGCCTCCCGTGCCGGAGGCGCCGAAGGAGCCATCGTTCTTCTATCGCCTCGTCTCCGAGAACATCGTGGCGAAGGTCGGCGCGATCATTCTCTTCTTCGGCGTCGGTTTTCTCCTCAAGTACGCGTACGACCACAGCATGATTCCGCCGCAGCTGCGACTGCTCGGCGTGGCCGCCACGGCTGCCGGCGTATTCATCGTCGGCTGGAAGCTGCGCCTCGGCGAGCGGCGCCTCTACGGCCTGATCCTCCAGGGCGTGGCGAGCGGCCTCGCCTATCTCGATGTGTTCTTCGCGCTGAAGACCTATCAGTTCATCAGCGTGCCGGTGGGCTTCGGGCTCTTCGCGCTGCTCGGCGTGGCGACGACGCTGCTCGCCGTGCGCCAGGACGCGAAGCCCCTCGCCGTGCTCGGACTGACCGGCGCCTTCCTGGCGCCGATCCTGGCGTCGACCGGCGGCGGCAACGTGGTGTTCCTCTTCAGCTATTACCTGCTGCTGAACCTCTTCATCCTTGCCGTCAGCTGGTTCAAGGCCTGGCGCGTCCTCAACCTCACCGGCTGGCTCTTCTCGCTCGCGGTGGGCGCGCTCTGGGGCGCGCGCAGCTATACGCCCGCGCTCTTCTGGTCGATCGAGCCGTTTCTCCTCGCGTTTTTCGCGATCTATCTCGTCATCCCGATCCCTTTCGCGACACGCCAGCCGCCCGAGCTGAAAGGCCTGGTCGACGGCACGCTCGTCTTCGGCACGCCCGCGGCGGTGGCGGCGATGCAGGCGAGGCTCGTGTGGGACATGCCTTACGGCCTCGCGTGGAGCTCGGGCGTCGGCGCTGCGCTCTACGCGCTGCTGGCGGTGATGGCGTTCCGGCACCGGAACATGCGCCTTCTCGCCCAGACGTACGTCGCGCTGGCCGTCGGCCTCGGCACGCTCGCCGTCTTCTACGCCTTCGGCGCCTACACCACCTTCGCGCTCTGGTCGATCGAGGGCGCGGCGATCCTGTGGGTGTGCCTGCGCCAGAAGCAGCTCATGGGGCGCCTGTTCGCCCTGGCGGTGCAGGTTGCCGGAGCGCTCTATTTCGCGCTCGATTTCTTCGCCTATTCGCGGACCAACCCGTGGTTCAACGACGCGGTGCTCGGCTGCGCGATCATCGCCGTCGCCTCGGCGCTCTCGGCCGAGATGCTCCGCCGCTACCGCGAAGAGATCACGGCGTTCGAGCGCTTCCTCGGATCCCTAGTCCTCGCCTGGGGCGCGCTCTGGTGGGCGGTTGGCGGCATCGACGCCGTCACGCACGGGGTGACCGACGCGCGCTACTGGGCGGCGTGGATTGTGCTCTTCTTCACCGCGACCTTCCTCGCCTGCGAGATTGTCGGCACGCGGCTTTCGTGGACCGCGCTGCGCGGCCTTACCGTGGCGCAGCCGCTCGTGCTATTCGGCTGCGCGTTCCTGCAGTTCGAGCGCGGCACGCAGCCGCTGGCGGAACTCGGCTGGCTCGCATGGCCGGCCGGCTTCATCGCCGCCTTCTGGATCCTGCACCGCCAGCGCAGCGCCAAGTTCGGGCTGGAGATGGCCGCGCGCTACGGCGTGACGTGGCTCGCGCTCGGGGTGGTGGCGACGTGGCAGGCGCTGCACTACTTCACCCACCAAGAGTGGCTCTATACGATGACGCTCGCGCTCGTCGCTTACGTGGCCGCCGGGATCCGGTTTCACCTGCGCGAGCGTGACGGCAAGGGACACAGCGTGAGCGGCATTCCGCTGGTCTGGGCGCTCGCCTTCTGGTACGCGGGCGGCCTTGGCTGGATCCACGCCGAAGCCACCCTGCGCCACGAACCGGCGGCGATGATCGCCTTCATGACGGCGAGCGCGCTCGTTGCGGAATTCATCGGACGCGCGATCGCGTGGCCGTCGCTACGCGGCGCCAGCGGCCTGCTGCCCTTCATGCTCGCGGGCGTGGCGCTCATCCAGTTCACCCGCGGGACGCATCCGCTCGAGGGCTACGGCTCGCTCGCTTGGCTCGCCGGATTCGGCGGCCTGCTCTACAGCCAGCACCGGCAGCGCGCCGACGGCTTCGACTCGGCGCTCGGCATGCGCACCTTCGTGACCTGGGCGCTCCTCGTCGCCATCGCCACATGGGAAGCGCTCTGGTGGATCTCGCGCCGGGAATACCTCTACACCCTGGCGATCGCTCTCGCCGGCTACCTCTTTGCGGCGGTTCGTTTTCGCGCAGCCGAGCTCGGCACGGAGCGCGTGCGCCTCAGCACGGCGGCCCTCGTCTGGTCGATGTTCTTCTGGTTCGTTGCGGGCTGGCTATGGCTCGAGCAGCGCCTGCCCTTCGACGATGCCTACCGCGCGATGCTGCTGTTCGTCGCCGCCTCGGCGCTCGTCTATGAGCTCGCCTACCGCCCGCTGGAATGGCCGGCGCTGCGGGTCGCCGCGCTCCTGCCGTGGGTGGCAATCCCCGGCGCGCTCCTGGTCGAGGTCGTCGAAGCCCACCGCTACGGCCCGCTGCGCGATGGATGGGCGCTGGTGTGGCCCGCTGCGCTCCTCGCGGCTGGCCACGGCCTGTGGCGCGAGGAGCGCGAGCAGCGCTTCGTTGCGGCGACCGCGCGGCATGCCGTGCTCCTGTATGTGCCGTTGACGCTGGTTACCTGGCAGTTGCATTGGATCCTCGACGAGAGGCTGTTCGGCAGCGCCTGGCTGACGGCGATCCTGGCGGCGCCATCGGCGCTGACGCTTCTCGGCCTCACGGCGGCGCGCTCGCTGGAGGTATGGCCGTTGCAGCCGCAATGGCCGCTCTATCGCGACCGCCTGCTTCTGCCGATCGTGATCGCGCTCGCGCTTTGGGCGCTCGCCGTCAACGTGCACGTGCCGGGCAGCCTCGCCCCGTTGACCGCTTACGTCCCGCTCCTCAACCCGCTCGACTTCACGCTGGCGCTGGCGGCGCTCGCCGTGATCGTCTGGGCGCACTCGCTGGAGAGCAAGCATCTGGCGTTTCTCTGGCAGGCGGTCGCGATCCTCGGCTTCCTGTGGGCCAATGCCATCGCGCTGCGGACGGTGCACTACTGGGGCAACGTCCCCTACCGGTTCACCGACCTCGCCAACAGCGTGGTGGTGCAGGCGACGCTCTCCATCCTGTGGACGAGCACCGCGCTTGCGCTGATGCTGGTGTCACGCCGCCGGATGGAGCGCAAGCTCTGGATAGCCGGCGCCACGCTGCTCGCCGTCGTCGTCGCCAAGCTCTTCCTCGTCGACCTGGCGAACACCGGCACGGTCGAGCGTATCGTCTCCTTCCTCGGCGTCGGCGTGATCCTGCTCGTCATCGGCTACGTCGCTCCGGTGCCGCCCGGCCTGAAGGAGGCTGGTACCAGCGATGACGCAGCGGACACCGTTGCACGCTCGTAGCGGGCGGACGTCATGATGCGGGCACTGGCCATCTGCTTCGGCCTCATGGCGAGCACCGCGCATGCGCAGGGCGGTACATACACCGAGCTGTTCTATGCGAGCGGCAGCCTGCGCATTCAGACGTATCTCTACCGGCCGCAGGGCGACGGCCCGTTCCCCGTGGTGATCTATAACCACGGCTCGCGAGATGGCCGCGAGCGGGCATCGGTGCCTTTCGAGTACATCGGCAGGATGCTCACGAGAGTCGGGTATGTCGTGCTGGTCCCCGAGCGGCGTGGCTACGGGAAGTCGGACGGCGCGATCTGGTGGCAGGAAGCCGGCAACGACGGATCGCAGATCGTGGCGCGGCTGCAGGCCGAAACCGACGACGTGCTCGCCGCGGTCGACCATTTGCGAACACTGCCGTACGCCGACACGAAGCGCGTGGCGATCATGGGTTGGTCGTTCGGCGGCATCGTCACGATGTTCGGCGCGAGCCGAAGCACCGCCTTTCGCGCGGCGGTGAACCAGGCGGGCGGCGCGCTGAGCTGGGACGGGAATCCCTCGCTGCGCGCGGCGCTGATCGCGGCGGCCGAGAAGTCGACGACGCCGACGCTGTTCATGGTCGCCGCCAACGACCGCACCACCACCTCCATCACCACGCTCGCGGACATCTATATGGCGCGTGCCACTCCCCATCGTGCGGTGATCTACCCGCCTTTCACGCCGCTCGAAGGCCGGCCGCGCGTCGCCGGCCATGCCATCTTCTCCGCGCAGGGCGCTGCCGTATGGGAGGCAGATGTCGTAGAGTTCCTGGGCCGCCACTTGCAATGATCCGACCGTTAATCGCCGGCTAGGGGGAAGCCAATGACCGTTGCTCGCTTGCTGTTGCTCTTCGCCGTCCCGATGCTCGCAGCCGCACAAACGGCGCACCAGCGCCTGGCGCGCGACATCCATAAGGAGCTGGTCGAGAGCAACACCGTCACCGCGACCGGCGACACGGCGAAGGCGGCCGAGGCGATGGCGGCGCGGCTGCGCACCGCCGGCTTCCCGGCGGACGACCTGCGCGTCTTCACGCCGGCGCCGCGCAAGGGCAACCTGGTCGCGCGCCTGCACGGCACCGGAGCGAAGAAGCCGATCATGCTGCTGGCGCACATCGACGTGGTCGAGGCGAAGGGCGAGGACTGGTCGATGGATCCTTTCAAGCTCATCGAGAAGGACGGGTATTTCTACGGCCGCGGCACCGCCGACGACAAGTTCATGGCGGCCGCCTTCGTCGCCAATCTCATCCGCTACCGGCAGGAGGGCTACCGACCGAGCCGCGACCTGATCGTCGTGCTTTCGACCGACGAGGAGATCGGCGATGCGAACAGCATGGGCATCCGCTGGCTGCTCGCCAACCAGCGCGCGCTGATCGACGCCGAGTTCGCGCTGAACGAGGGCGCGGGCGTCGGGCTGAAGAGCGGAAAGCCGCTGCGCCACGGCGTGCAGACCGCGGAGAAGGTGCCGGTCAACTACCGCCTGGAGGCGAAGAACGCCGGCGGCCATAGCTCGCTCCCGGTGAAGGACAACGCGATCTACCGGCTGGCCGAGGGCCTGGCGCGGCTTTCGAAGTTCGACTTCCCGGTGAAGCTCAACGAGACGACGCGCCTTTGGTTCGAGCGCAGCGCCGCCACCGAGGCGCCGCAGACCGCCGCCGACATGCAGGCCGTCGCGGCCGGGCGCGCCGATGCGGCGGCGGTTGCCCGGCTGTCGGCGAGCGCGAATTACAACTCCCAGCTGCGCACGACCTGCGTTGCGACGATGCTCGAAGGCGGCCACGCCGCGAACGCGCTGCCGCAGAGCGCGCGCGCCGTCGTCAACTGCCGCGTGCTGCCCGGTGAGCCGATCGAGGAAGTCGACCAGGCGCTGCGCAGGATCGTCGCGGACGAGCAGATCTCGGT
>DASQAW010000445.1:0-1935 GCA_035635495.1 Burkholderiales bacterium | reverse complement strand
CTTGCCACGCGGCAGGTCGAAGACCAGCAGGCATACGAAGAGCAGACTCGCGAAGAGCGCCGCCGCTTCCAGGTAGCGCGCGACGGGTAGCCGCCGCGGGCCGGACGCGATCCAGGCGGCCCATGCGACGATCAGCGGCACGACGGTAAGCCCAGCCAGCACGTTCGAGAACAGCCGCGTGCCGACGAGCTCCCAATAGCCGCTCGTGCCCCAGCCGACCAGCCGCACGAGCGCCGCGTCGAGGAAAGAGGAGAGCAGCGGCGCGGCCAGCGCGGACGACAAAAGCAGGATGCCCGCGTTCTTCAGCGAGTCGAGCCGCGGCATTCCCGGGACGAAGGCGCGCACGAGGCCCGCGCCGATCAGCGCTTCGCTGCAGTTGGTGGCGTACCAACTCAGCACCATCGCCGTCGGCACGCCGCTCTGCAGCTCGGCGGCGAGATGCGCCGGCAGCGCCGCGGCGAGCAGCCACCACCAGGCGCGCGCCGGCGCGAGGAGCAGGACCGCCAGGAGCAGCGCGTTGGGCGGCCACAGCGTCGAGATCGGATGCGGCTGCAGCGTGAGCGCGAAGCCGAGCCGCGCTGCGAGGTAATAGGCGAGGCCGACCGCCAGGGCCGGCAGCAGCCAGCGCGGCAGGCGCACGCCGGCCGCTACGCTTGAGACGGCTGAGTGACTGTCCATGCGCGCACCAGTTCGGCCAGCGACCCAACCTCCATCTTGCGCATCATGCGCGCGCGGTGCACCTTGATGGTCTTCTCCGCGGTGCCGAGCTCGGCGGCGATCTGCTTGTTGAGCTTCCCGGTGACGACGCCGCCCAGCACTTCGCGCTCGCGCGCGGTGAGCGTGGCGACGCGCCCGGTGATCGCCGCCTGCTCCGCACGATGCTCGCGCGCCACGCGGTCCTTCTGCAGCGCAATGCGCACCGCGCCGATGAGCTTCGCTTCGTCGATCGGCTTCGTCAGGAAATCGATCGCGCCGGCTTTCATCGCGTCGACGCTGGTCGGCACGCTGCCGTGGCCGCTGATGAAGATCACCGGCCGCGAATCGGCGGCTTCGGTGAGCGCATGCTGCAGTTCGAGGCCGCCCACGCCGGGCATGGAGAGATCCATGACGACGCAGCCGGGCAGGTGGCCTACGCAGCTGCGAAGGAAGTCCAGCGCGGACGAAAATGTTGACACGGCGAAGCCAGCCGACTGCAGCAGCCGACCGAGCGACTTCAAGACGAGCGGATCGTCATCCACTACCGCTACGCTCGCCTGCGCCACGTTCATCAAATCCTCCCCGTTACTGTTTTCGGACGCCGATCTTTTCCCGTCATGCTACGCGGGAATTGGCAGGACAAGAAGACAAAATCGACTGTCATAAAGGCGCCACTTCGCGAATCGCTTCCAGAATGCGTGCTCCGTCGTCCGTCTTGCTGAAGAACGCAGCGCAGCCGCCTTGCATCGCTTCGGTGCGCACCGCCGGCTCATCGTGCGCGGTGATGAAGATGAGCGGCGCGCGATCGCCCTGTCCGGCGAGCGCGCGCTGCATCTCGAGCCCCGACATGCCGCCGAGCTGGATGTCGACTAGCAGGCAGGCGAATCGCGCGCGGCGGGTGTCGGAGAGGAACTGCTCGGCGGAGCTGAAGGAGCAAGGCTCGTAGCCGGCGAGGCGGAGCAGCCGGGCGAGCGAGCGGCAGAGGCTTGGGTCGTCGTCAATGATGGCCACCTGGATGCTCATTTGCGCTGCATTGTGGTGCGGCGGGGCGGCGCGCGCCACTGCCCATAGGGGCAGTTTGCCTATCCCATGCCAGCCTCGCGCGCGAGCGTCGTGAGCTCGGCCACGGAGCGAACGCCGAGCTTCGTCGTCACCGCCGTCCGATGCAGCTTTACGGTGCGCTCATGGATGCCGAGGTCGGCGGCGATCTGCTTGTTCATTCGGCCGCGCACCACGTGG
>DASQAW010000444.1:0-2256 GCA_035635495.1 Burkholderiales bacterium | reverse complement strand
GACGATCTCGTTCTCGCGCGCGCCCGGCTTGAGCGCCTCGAAGATGTCCTGGTAGACGCCGTCGACCATCGCCGCCGCCATGTTGAGGAGGGTCAGCTCGTCCTGGCTCTTGAGCATGCGCGCCTCGAGCAGCACCTGCTGGCCGTCGCGCACCTCGACGCCGAGGTCCTGGAGCGCGAACAGGAACGGCGGCTCCACCAGGTCGATGCCGAGCGGCATCCCGGCGACGCCTTCCGCCTTCAGGATGTCTCGGATTTCGGCGGCCGCCTTCTGGAAGAGCCCGGCCTTCGGCGAGACCGCACCGCGCATGCCGACCATGCCAGCGAGCGACTGGCGCGCCGGGATCTGCGGCGTGTAGAGCCGGTGGTGGCGCGCGGCGGAGCCGAAGTCCCACACCCACGGCTCGCCTGTCCCGGTCAGAAGGCACCAGCGCGTGAGCTTGTCGCGCGCCCACTCGCCGATGACGGTGCCCGAGAGATAGCGGATGTTGTACTGGTCGAAGACGAGGATCGCGCCGAGACCCGACCGCGCCAGGGCCTGGCGCGCACGGCCCAGCCGATAGGCGTGCAGGCGCCGAAAATCCACGCGCTCCTCGAAATCCACCTGCGTGTGGCCGGGCGCCTGAAGGGGTCGGTCCCAGCGATGGCGGGGATCCACGTCGTCGGCGGTCACGGGCCGCGCCTTCGGCACATCCTGCTTTCGGGCCATGGGTCCCTCCTCTCTCACCGCACCTCGGGGCGGTACTTTACCCCAGCTTGCGTGTAGAATCCTCGCCCATGGATCTCGAACGCCCGCTCCCGACTCCGATCACACCCGAGTGCCGACCCTACTGGGAAGGCGCGCGGGACGGCAAGCTCATGATCACCAAGTGCCGCGCGTGCGGGAAGCCGTTCATGTACCCGCGCGTGTCGTGCCCCTTCTGCGCCTCGCGCGACATCGGCTGGGTGCAGGCGAGCGGCCGCGGCAAGCTGTTCTCGTTCGAGATCGCCCACCAGATCCTGAACAAGGCGTTCAAGGTGAAGACGCCGGTAGTGCTGGCGATGGTCGAGCTCGAGGAAGGGCCGCGCCTGCTGAGCAATCTCGTCGGCATCGCGCCGGATCCCAAGCAGATCCGCTGCGACATGCCGGTCGAGGTGTGCTTCGAAAAGCTCACGGACGAGATCAGTCTGCCGATGTTCCGGCCGGCGGGAGGGGCGCGATGAGCGACCTCGCGCGGCTGCGGGAGCTCAGCAACACGGTCTGCATCGTCGGCGTAGACGAGAGCGACGAGATCGGCACCCTGCCCGGCAAGAGCCAGCTCACCCTGCACGTCGAAGCCATCACCAACGCCGCGCGCGATGCCGGCATCAAGGTCGCCGACATCGACGGGATCTTCACCGCCGGCCAGCATTCGCCCGCCACCATCGGCGAAGCGATCGGCGTCGTGCCGCGCTACGTCGACGGCACGACCGTCGGCGGGTGCTCCTTCATCATCATGGTTGGCCACGCCATGGTGGCGCTCTACCACGGCCTCTGCGACGTGGCCGTCGTCTGCCACGGCGAGTCCGGGCGCTCCGGCGTCGGCGTCTCACCCCGGCGGGACACGGCGCTATCCGGGCAGTTCGAGTTCCCGTACGGCTTCGGGGGGGCGCCGACCTACTTCGGATTGATCACGACCCGGCACATGCACGAGTACGGCACGACGCTCGAGCAGTGGGCACAGGTCGCGGTCTCGACGCGCAAGTGGGCCGCCCTGAATCCCAAGGCGCGAAACCGGGAGCCCCTTACCGTGAAGGACGTGCTCGATTCTCGCCCGGTGGTCTGGCCGTTCAACATTCTGAACATCTGCCTGGTCACCGACGCCGGGGGCGCCGTCATCCTGACGCGCGCCGATCGCGCCAAGGACTGTGCGAAGAAGCCGGTGTACGTGCGCGGCGCCGGCGAGGGCAGCGAGCACGTCATGCTCACGCAGATGCGCAACCTCACCTTCAGCGAGGCCACGCAGCGCTCCGGCGAGAAGGCGTTCGCGATGGCGGGCGTGAAGGCGACCGACTTCGATCACATCATGCTCTACGACGCCTTCACCTCGGGCCCGCCGTTGATGCTCGAGGCGCTCGGCCTCGCCAAGCGCGGCGAGGGTGTGCACTTCTTCGCCGAGGGACGCTCGACCCCGGGCGGCAAGCTCCCGATCAACACGAACGGCGGCGGCCTCTCCTACACGCACAGCGGCATGTACGGCATCTTCCCGATCATCGAGGCGACGCGACAGCTCCGCGG
>DASQAW010000443.1:0-3950 GCA_035635495.1 Burkholderiales bacterium | reverse complement strand
GTGAACTCCAGCGTCGTCGCGCCGCGCGTGAAGCGGCCCGCGGCCAGCTCCGCCTCCTCGACTGCGCGCAGCGCGCCGCTTTCCATGTCGCGCTGATACAGCGGCATGAGCGAAGACAGCGCGAGCGCGATCACGTCCAGCGTCTTGAAGTCCTTGGAAGGCTGCTCGGGGAACAGGCGCTCGTGGGCGAGCGCCGCCGCTCTCGCCAGAGGTATGAAGTCCATCGACTCCATCATAGGAGCCAAAGCAGCGCGGCCGGCGGCGGGCGCTTGCGCCGATCGGCCTACTGTCGGATATCGTCGACGTGACGGATTTCCGTCGCACGGCGGCGACAGCAGGAATACGCGAACGGCGACTGCCGGCGCGGGCGCGGAGCGGTACAAAGCTCCATGCGCACCGATAGCGCTTCCACGCGGCCGGATGGCGCGCGACCCTTCGTCGCCGGGCACGGCGCCGTGCCGCGCGTGCTGGTCGCGCACACGAGCAAGAGCCTGCGCCAGCTCGTCAAGCTGCAGCTCGCCTGCGCAGGCTACGAAGTCATCGTTGCCGAGGACGCGATCGATGCCGGGCGGCAGGTCCTGCGCCAGCCGCCCGACCTCATCGTCCTGGACATCGAGATGCCGGCCCTCGACGGCCTGGAGTTCCTGCGCTCGGACGACGGCCTGCCGCTCATCCCGGTCATCTTCCTCACCGCGCGACAGGAGGCGCTGGAGCGCGCCACGCGGCTCGGCGCGGCGGCCTGCCTGACTACGCCGCTCGCGACATCGCGGCTGCTGGAGACGGTGGCGCGCTGCCTCGCGGCGCAAAGCGAGGCGCGCGCGGGCTATCGCCTGCTGGACCGCGGCGACGCCTAAAGCGCCGCTGAACGCGGGCTGATACGCTTGCGGCATGAGCCGCCCCCTGCAGCGCGACGCGCTGCGCATCATCCAGGACATCGTGCGCGAGGCGACCGGCACGGCGCTGCCGGCGGAGGCGCGCCGCCGCCTGGAGGGCGTGCTGCAGAGCCTGGCGGGGGGCGACGTCCCGGAAGGCCGCGGCTTCTCGCAGCGCGAGGTCACGATCCTGTTCGCCGACCTGCGCGGCTTCTCCGCGATCGCGGCCTCCCACCCGCCGGATGTGGTGCTCGGCCTGCTCAACCGCTGCTTCGGCGCCATGGTCGAGATCGCCGCGCGCCACTACGGCACGGTCGACAAGTTCATGGGCGACGCGATCATGGTGATCTTCGGCGGCGACCCGGCCGAGCCGCGCGATCATGCACGTCGCGCGGTGCTCTGCGCGCTCGAGATGCAGATCGAGATGAACGAGCTGCGCTTGCGCCACCGGCAGGAAGGCGTGCCCGAGCTCTACATGGGCATCGGCATCAACACCGGCAGCGTGATGGCCGGGCTCATCGGCTCGGACGCCTACCGCGCGTACACCGTCATCGGCGACGAGGTGAACCTCGCCTCGCGCATCGAGGCCCTGAGCCTGCGCGGTCAGGTGCTGATGAGCGACACGACCTACTCGCACTGCCGCGACTTCGTGCACGCCGGCGAGCCGATGGAGGTGCACGTCAAGGGCAAGGCCGAGCGCGTGCGCATCCGCGAAGCGCTCGGCATTCCGGCGCTCGGCAAGACCGTGCCGCGCCAGGACGTGCGCAGGAGCCCGCGGGTGGCGGTCAGGGTCGATCTCGACTACTGGTTGGTGGAGGGCAAAGTGGTGCGGAGCGCGGGCCTGCGCGGCGTCGTTCGCGACCTCGGCTATAACGGCCTCGCCGCCGAGCTCGATCAGCGGCTGCCGTTGTATGCGGAATTGAAGCTCGCCTTCGACCTTTCGTTCCTCGGCTTCCGGGCGAGCGATGTCTATGGCCGCGCGGTGTCCGTGCGTCAGGAAGGCGCCCGCTTCCTCGCCGGTGTCGAGTTCACCTCGGTCGACGAAGAGAACCGAAGCTGCATCGAGCTCTTCGTGCAGATGCTGCTGCAGGGCGAATACCGGGAAATCGGCTGACGCGTGTGCGCCAGGCGCTTAGCGCCTCTCGCGGCTCAGGCTGTAGTAGGTCCCGGCGAAGATGACCGCCGCGCCGACCAGCACCATCGGGTCGAACGGCTCGGCGTAGAAGAGGGCGCCCACCACCGCGATCAGCGGCAGGCGGATGAAGTCGATCGGCACGACCACGGTGGTGTCGGCGAGCGTCATCGCGCGCGTCATGCAGTAGTGCGCAGTGAAGCTGCCGGCGCCGATCGCCAGGATCCACGGGACGTCGGCGGCGAAAGGGGCGGTCCACTGTGGCAGCGCGGTCACCAGGGCGATCGGCAACTGCACGACCGACATCCACAGCAGCACCGCGAGCGGCGAGTCGGTCGCCGAGAGCTTCTTGGTGCAGATCATGGTCGCGGCGTAGCACATCGAGCCGAGGATCATGACCAGCGCCGCGACCTGGAAGATACCGGCGCCGGGCCGCAGGATGATCAGCACGCCGACCAGCCCGAGCACCAGCTGCACGATGCGCGGCGGCGTCAGGCGCTCGCCGAGGAAGAGGGCGGCGAGGAGCGCCGTCCACACCGGCATGGTGAACTCGATCGCGAACACGGTGGCGAGCGCGAGCACGCCGATCGAGTACACCCAGAAGTACTGCCCGGCGAAATGCAGCGTGTTGCGCAGCACGTGCAGGCCGATGCGCTGCGTGCGCACCGCGGCGGTTCCCGCTCTCGCGACCATCGCGCCGACGATCGCGAGCATTACTACGCTGCGCAGGAACAGGATCTCGAACGAGCCCATGTGCCGCTGCAGCTCGCGCACGGCCACCGCCATCGCGGCGAACGACAGCACGGCGCCGAGCATCCATAGCACGCCGCGCAGTGCGTGCGACTGCGAGCCCATCACCAGTTGATGCATCCGGCTATGCTATCGTCCGCCGCCCGGATGAACGCGCCGTTTCGCTAGGAGCAAGGATGCCCGCTGAACGCAAGCTCGACATCTTTCCGCACATCTTCCCGCTCGAGTACTTCGAGCGCATGAAGAAGATCGCCGAGGGCAATCCGGGGTTGGCGGCGGCGCTCAAGCGCTGGATGCACATCCCGGTGCTGTGGGACCTCGACCAGCGCATCAAGATGATGAGGCGCTGGCCGGGCTATCAGCAGGTGCTGACGCTGTCGATGCCGGCGATCGAGTTCCTCGGCACGCCGGACGAGACGCCGGAGCTTGCGCGCCTGGCCAACGACGGCATGGCCGAGATCGTGCGCGAGCAGCCCGACCTCTTTCCCGCCTTCGTGGCGTCGCTCCCCATGAACAACGTGCCGGCGTCGCTCGAGGAGATGGAGCGCGCGATCGAGCAGCTCGGCGCCAAGGGCGTGCAGATCTTCACCAACGTGAGCGGACGGCCCCTGGACGGGCCGGAGTTCTTCCCCGTCTTCGAGCGCATGTCGAAGAAGTACGATCTGCCGATCTGGGTGCACCCGTCGCGCACTGCGAAATTCGCCGATTACCCGACGGAGGAGAAATCGAAGTACGAGATCTACTGGCTTTTCGGCTGGCCCTACGAGACGAGCGCCTTCATGGCACGGCTCGTGTTCTCGCAGATGTTCGAGAAGCTGCCCAAGCTCAAGATCATCACGCACCATCTCGGGGCGATGGCGCCGTTTCTCGTCAACCGCATCGGCTACGGCATGGACCAGTTCGGCAGCCGCACGGTGGACGAGGACTACGAAGGCCTCCTCAAGCGAATGAAGAAGCGCCCGTTGGAGTATTTCAAGATGTTCTACGGCGATACTTCCGTCAACGGCTCGGCGAGCGCGATCCGCTGCGGGCTGGACTTTTTCGGCGCCGATCGCGTGCTCTTCGGCACCGATTGCCCCTTCGACCCGGAGGGTGGCCCGCTGTTTATCCGTGAGACCATCAAGACCCTCGACAAGATGACGCTCAAGCCGGCCGACCGCCGCAAAATATATTTCGGCAACGCCGTGAACATGCTG
>DASQAW010000442.1:0-1606 GCA_035635495.1 Burkholderiales bacterium | reverse complement strand
GACGAGCGATAAGCTGGACCCGCTTTCGCCGAGACTGGATAGAGAAGCGCACCAAGGACAAATCCGCAGAGCACCGCCCAGCCCACATTGGGAAGCGTGAGCCCGTCAGGCTCTTCAACCGATTCGCCGCAAAAGTATTCGTTGTCCTCGCTCATTGACCGTCACGCGTGCGCCGCGGCAGGCGCCGCGAGGTGGTCGAACCCGGACGGCGTGCGATCGGCACCGAAGCGGAAGCTGGAAGCCGCCGCGCCGCGGAGCACTTCGCCATAGATGCACGTGGCCGGATCCTTGCCTGCGGCACCCGCGGCAACCATCAGCGGGATCAGATGGTCTTCACGCGGATGGGCGACGCGCGCGGCGGGCGCCTGTTCCCAGTCGGCGAGCGCGTCGCGCCTCGCCTGCGGGCTCGAGGCGAGGAGCGTGCACCGCAGCCAGGTATCGAAGAGCGCGGCCGGCTGTGCGTCACCGCGCTGACAGTGGCCCGCATTGTGGTAGCTCTGGCCGCTGCCGACGATGAGGACGCCCTCCTCGCGCAGCCGGGCGAGCGCCTGGCCGGCCAATAGATGCTCTACGGGATCGAGCGTTTTCTTCATCGAGAGCTGCACCACGGGCACGTCGGCAGTGGGGTACATGGGCGCAAGCAGGCTGAACGTGCCGTGATCGAAGCCGCGCCATGTGTCGCTGCGCGCCGGCCAGCCCGCGCTCGTCAGCAGATCGACCACGCGGTCCGCGATCACCGGTGACCCGGGTGCCGGATACGTGATGTAGTAGAGCTCCTCAGGGAGGCCGTAGTAGTCGTAGACCATGGGCGGCTGCGGCGACGAAGACACCGTGAACTCGTCTTCTTCCCAATGGGCCGATACGACGAGTACTGCCTTTGGGAGCTGCGGCAGCTGGCGCGGGATGTCGCGCAGCGACTGCTCGAGCAGCCGGAGCTGCTTGCGGATCGGTCCTACCATGTACGGCCAAGGACCGGCGGCGTGCGAGAGATAGTACGTTGGCATGCGCAGGTTCACGGATATCTCCACTACTGCGTACGAACGGATGCAGAAGCCGCCGGTACGGGAATCAGCTTTTCATCGCCGCAAAACCCCGGTTCGCGGCGCAGTGTCAGAAAGGGCCTCCAGATCTGCGCCTGCCGCCGGAGGAAGGCCGCGAAGCGCTCCGGCGTGTCGCCGACCGGCTCGAGCCGCAGACGCCTCAGCTGCGCGCCCACCCTCGGGTCGTACACGGCGCGCCGCACTTCGGCGCTGAGTTCCATGATGATGTGCAGCGGTGTACGCCGCGGGACCACCACGCCGAGGCTGAGCGCGATGTCCATGCCTGCATAGCCAAGCTCGGCAAGCGATGCGACCGCTGGCAGTTCCGGCAGGCGTACCTCGGAGAAGCACGCGATCGGCGTCAGCCTGCCGCTCGCGATGTGGCCGAGCACGAGGCGGCTGGTGAATACGCCGACCTGCACTTGGCCGGCCAGCAAGGCCTGCATGCACGCCATCACGCCGGCATAGGGAACGTCGACGATGTCGAGGCCCGTGCGTGCTTTCAGCGCCTGCAGGGCGATGTGGTGCGCGAGGCTTGCGCCCGGCGAAGCGAAGCGGAGTCTCGC
>DASQAW010000441.1:0-11279 GCA_035635495.1 Burkholderiales bacterium | reverse complement strand
TGCATCACGCAGAGCCTCTATGCCGGCCTGCAGCTCATCCTGCCGGGCGAGGTCGCGCCGAGCCACCGCCACAGCCAGTCGGCGCTGCGCTTCATCGTCGAGGGCTCGGGCGCCTACACCGCCGTCGACGGCGAGCGCACCAAGATGTATCCCGGCGACTTCATCATCACGCCGTCGTGGACCTTCCACGACCACGGCAATCCCGGCAGCGAGCCGGTGGTCTGGATGGACGGGCTCGACATCCGCATCGTCGAGCTCTTCGCGGCGCAGTTCCATGAGCTCTATCCCGAAGAGGTGCAGCCGGTGACGCGCAGCGAAGGCGCCGCAACGGCGCGCTTCGGCAACGGCCTCGCGCCGCTCGGCGCGGTCGCGCCGTTCGGCAAGACGTCGCCCATCTTCAACTACCCCTACGCACGCAGCCGCGAGTCGCTCGAGCTGCTCTCGCGCGACCAGGGTCCCGATCCCTGCCACGGCTGGAAGATGCAGTTCGTCAACCCGCTCACCGGCGGGCACGCCATGCCGACCATCGCGGCGTTCATCCAGCTCTTGCCAGCCGGCTTCCGCTCGCAGCCTTACCGCTCGACCGATGGCACGATCTATTCGGTGGTGGAGGGCGGCGGGCGCGTCACGATCGGCACGGAAACGTTCCAGTTCGAGCCGCGCGACACGTTCGTGGTCCCGTCCTGGCTACCCGTGCAGGTGGAAACGACGGGCGAGACGGTGTTGTTCTCGTTCTCCGATCGTCCCGGGCAGGAAGCGCTCGGACTGTTGAGGGAAAAGCGGGGATGAACGCGCCAGACAAGGCGGTCCTCAGCAAGCTCTACAACAACCGCGAGCTGGTCCCGGACCATCCGCAGTACTTCGCGCGCTGGGCGGAGGAATCGCAGCGCGCGCGCTCGACGATGACTTGCCACCTCGACCTGCGCTACGGCGACGCGCCGGGCGAGGTGATGGACCTCTTCCCGGCGCGCAAGGGCGACGGCAGCTGCATGATGTTCATCCACGGCGGCTACTGGCGCTCGCTCGACAAGAAAGACTTCTCGTTCCTCGCGCCGGCCTTCGTCGGCGGCGGCATCTCGCTCGCGGTGGTCAACTACGACCTCTGCCCGAAGGTGTCGATGGAGGAGATCGTGCGCCAGATGCTGCGCGCGGGCCGCTGGCTGTGGCTCAACGCCGAGGAATACGGCATGGACCAGGACCGGCTCTACGTCAGCGGCCATTCCGCCGGCGGGCATCTCACCGCGATGCTGATGTGCGCCCAGTGGCCCACGTTCGACCAGCAGCTTCCCAAGGACCTGTGGAAGGGCGGGCTCGCGATCAGCGGGCTCTATGACCTGCGGCCGCTCGTCGACGTCGACTGGCTGAATGTCGATCTGCGGCTCGACGCGGCGACGGCGCTGCGCCTCTCGCCCGCCTTCATGCCGCCCGCCACCCGCGCGCCGGTGATGACCTGCGTCGGCGGCGACGAGTCGAGCGAGTTTTTACGCCAGAACGCGCTCCTCGGCGAGCGCTGGCGCGGCGCGTTCGCCGGCGACATCGCGATACCGGGCAAGAACCATTTCTCCGTGGTGGACGGCCTCGCCGACCAGGCGGGCCCGCTCTTCCAGGGCGTACGCAAACTGATGAAGCTGGACAAATGAAAGAGTATTTGCAGCCCGGAAATTTCGTCGACAGCGAGCACCCGGCGGTGCGCGCCTTCGCCGCAGAGCATGCGCGCGGCGCCGACCAGCGCGAGAAGGCCGTCGCGCTCTACTACGCGGTGCGCGACCGCATCCGCTACCACCCTTTCCAGAACTTTGCCGCCGACGACGCCTACCGCGCCTCGACCTGCCTCGAGCGCAGCGTCGGCTGGTGCGTGTCGAAGGCGGCGCTGCTCGCCGCCGGCGCGCGCGCGAGCGGCATCCCGGCGCGCGTCGGCTTCGCCGACGTCAAGAACCACCTCACCACGCCCGAGCTCACCGCGAAGATGGGCACCGATCTTTTCGTCTATCACGGCTACACCGAGCTTTTCCTCGACGGCAGATGGGTGAAAGCGACGCCGGCGTTCAACCTGAGCCTGTGCAAGCGCTTCCGCGTGAAGCCGCTCGAGTTCGACGGGCGCGAAGATTCGATCTTCCATCCGTTCGACGAGGACGAGCGCCGCCACATGGAATACGTGCGCTGGCGCGGCGAGTTCGCCGACGTGCCGGCCGAGGACATCAAGCGCGTGTTCGGCGAGACCTACCCGCGCGTCTTCATCGCTGGCACCGAGGCGGTGCGCCAGAAGTTCGGCTGAGCGCGGGCAGCGTGCGCGCGCTGCTCGAGGAAAGCTTCCGCGCGGCGGTCGCTGCCGCCGATCCGCGCGCAATCCTCGCGGCACACCTGCCGAAGCCCCCCAAAGGCAAGACCTATGTCGCCGCGGCCGGCAAGGCGGCCGCATCGATGGCCGCCGCGGTCGAGGAGCACTGGAAGGGCGAGCCCGGCGGCATTGCCATCACGCGCTACGGGCATGGCGTGCCGACGAAGCGGATCCGCGTGGTCGAGGCCGGGCATCCGGTGCCCGACGAGGCCGGCGAGGCGGCCGCGCGCGAGATCCTTGGCGAGGTGCGCAAGCTCGGGCCGGACGACTTGCTGCTCGCGCTGCTTTCCGGCGGCGGCTCGAGCCTGCTTTCGCTGCCCGCGCCCGATGTGCCCATGGCCGATCTGAAGAAGGTGACCGGCCAATTGCTCAAAAGCGGCGCCGCCATCCAGGAAATGAACACGGTACGCAAGCACCTGTCGGCGATTCACGGCGGGCGCCTCGCCGCCGCGTCGCAAGCGCCGGTGGTGGCGCTCATCATCTCGGACGTCACGGGCGACGATCCGACGCACATCGCCTCCGGGCCCTGTGCCCCCGATCCCACCACCTATGCCGACGCGCGCGAGATCCTGACGCGCTACCGTGTCGATCCGCCGGCGTCGGTGAAGGCGCGGCTGGAGAAGGCCTTGGACGAGACACCGAAGCCCGGCGATCCCCGCTTTGCACGCGTAGAGAACAAGGTGATCGCGACCGCCCATCGGTCGCTGGAGGCGGCTGCGGCCGTTTTTGCGAGGAACGGCCTGGCGCCGGTGATTCTAGGCGACAGCGTCACCGGTGAGGCGGCCGAGGTGGCGAAGGTGATGGCCGCGCTGGTCTACGAAATAAGGAAGTATGGAAGTCCGTGGAGGCCGCCGCTCGCTCTCATTTCGGGCGGCGAATGCACGGTGACGATGACCGGCGAGGGCGGCCGCGGCGGGCGCTGCGCCGAGTTCCTGCTCTCGCTCGGCATCGAGACGGACGGCGTGTGGGCGATCGCCTGCGACACCGATGGTATCGACGGCTCGGAGGACAACGCCGGCGCGATCCTTACCCCCGACAGCATGCGGCGCGGGCGCGATGCCAAGGCGCTGCTCGCCAAGCACGACAGCTATGGGTTCTTCAGCGCCCTCGGCGACCTGGTCGTCACCGGGCCGACGCGCACCAACGTCAACGACTACCGGGCGATCCTGATTCCCTGAAGCAGCGGCTTCACTCCACCTTGATGTGGGCGTCGCGGATCAGCTCGCCCCACTTGCGAAGCTCCCCTTTCACGACCTTGTCGAGCTCCTCGGGCGTCGAGCCGACGGTGTCGCCGCCCTGCTCGAGCAGCTTGTGCTTGACGTCCGGCAGCTGGATGACGCGCGCGATCTCCCTCTGCATCCGCGTCACGATCGCCGCGGGCGTCTTCGCGGGGGCGAACATCGCGTACCAGGAATCGACCTCGTAGTCCGGAATCTGCAACGCCTCCGCGACCGTTGGGATGTCCGGCGCTCCGGGGTTACGCCGGTGCGTCGTCACCGCCAGCGCGCGCAACTTGCCGGCGCGCACGTGCGAGATGGCGGCGGGCATGGTGACCATCAGCAGCGGCACCTGGCCGCCGAGCGTGTCGGCGACTGCGGGCCCGCCGCCCTTGTAGGGCACGTGGATGATGTCGATGCCGGCCTTCACCTTGAGCAGCTCGCCGGCGATGTGCGACGGCGTGCCGTTGCCGACCGAGGCGAAATGGAGCCTGCCCGGCTGCGCCTTGGCCATCGCGACCACGTCGTGCATCGACTCGATCGACGAGCCGGGGTAAGCGGCGATCAGCTGCGGCACGCTGACGACCAGGGTCACCGGGGTGAAATCGCGCTCGATGTCGAAGTTGAGCTTGTAGAGCAGCGGATTGATGGTGTGCGAGGAAAGGGTGAACAGGAAGGTATAGCCGTCCGGCGCGGCTTTCGCAGCCGCCTCGGTGCCCACCACGCCGCCGGCGCCGCCGCGGTTCTCGATCACGATCGGCTGCCCGAACGCCTCCGAGAGGGGATGCTGCACGATGCGCGCGATGACATCGGTGCCCCCGCCCGGCGGGTACGGCACGATGAAGCGCACCGGCTTGGCGGGCCAATCCTGCGCCCACGCGCCAACCGCGGCAAGCAGGCCCAGCGCAACGACAATGGCTTTTCTCATAGCAACCTCCCGAGAGGATTTTGTTGTATTTCGCCGGCGGGCGCCGCGCCCTTTTTCTCACTTCGCCGCTCGCGGCCCTTCGCGATGGTCTTAAGCCCTGCTCTCGGCCAGCAGTTTGAGTTCCGTGGTGAGCGCAGTCTGGACACAGCCATGCTCGCTCTCGATCTTGCCGAAGAGCTTGCCGGCTTCCTTGGTCTCGGCGTGCCGCGCCGACGCCTCGAGATCCTCGCAATACCGGCTCAACATTTTCGCGCCGACGTTTGCGCTGCACGACTTGAGTGAGTGCGCGCAGGTTGCGATCTGCCGGGCATCGTCGGCGCCGACCGCTTGCTTCAGCGCCTGGACCAGCTTAGGCGACTCGGCCAGATAGACATGGATGACGCGCGTGAGGACCTCGGCTTTGCCGTCCGTCAGCAGCGTGCGCAGCTCATCGAGCGTTCGCCGGTCGAGGACTTGCGCCGCTTTCGCCGTCGCTCGTGCAGCAAGCTCGGCAGCCGCCGACTGTGCCGAGGACGCGGCCTGCGGCATCCACCGCGCCAGCACGTCCTTCATCGTCTGCATGCTGAATGGTTTGCTCAAATGGTCGTCCATGCCGGCGTTCAGGCATTCTTCGCGATCCTGCGTCATGGCATTGGCCGTCAGCGCGACGATAGGGACGCGCTTGCGGTTCGAGGACGCTTCGCGTGCGCGAATCTCTCGGGTCGCTTCTAGACCGTCCATTTCGGGCATGTGGCAGTCCATCAGGATGATGTCGAAGTCCCCCTGGGCATAGGACTCCAGGGCTTCCTTGCCGTTGTTGGCCACCGTCACCCGGTAGCCCTGCACCTGCAATATGCCTAGCGCGACCTGCTGGTTGATGAGGTTGTCTTCCACGAGCAGGATCTTGCCGCGCGCCGCGGGCGCCGCTTTGCCGGCGGGCTCGCGCACCGCGAGCGCCGCGACTGCCTCCTGCGGTCGGCCGGTCACGGTGTTGATCAGTGTTTCGTAGAGCAAGCTCTGCCGCACCGGCTTGACGAGGCAGGCGTCAAAGCCCGCCTCACGCGCAGTGCTGACATCGGAATGGCGGCGGGTCAGCATGATCATGCGCACTTTGGCGATGTCGGCGCGAGCCCGGATCGTGCGCGCGAGCTCGAACGCCTCCATGCCGGCGAGTCCGAGGTCGATGACGGCAATCTCGAAGGGCACGCTGCGTGCCGCCGCCTGCGACAGCTGATCGATCGCGTCCTGCGGCGTTTCCGCGACCCGAATAGTCATTTCCCAGTTGCTCATCTGCGCATGCAGGATGCCGCGATTGATCGTGCTCGATTCGACGATCAGCGCCCGAGCGCCGGTGAGCAAGCTGATCGGCGCCGAATGCGAATCGCCGTGCGCTTGTGTCGGCTGTTTTTCGAGTGTGGCGCTGAACCAGAACGTGGAGCCGACGCCGAGCGCAGATTCGACGTGAATGCTGCCGCCCATCATTTCGACCAGCTGCTTGCTGATCGCGAGACCGAGGCCGGAACCGCCGTGCTTGCGGGTCGTCGATCCGTCCGCCTGCGCAAATTCTTCGAAGATCCGCGACTGTGCTTCCGGGCTGATGCCGGCGCCGGTGTCGGTTACCGCGAAGCGCAACGTCACGTTCTTCGCCGTTTCGACGAGGCTCGACACGCGGATGACCACGGCGCCTTGCTCGGTGAACTTGATCGCGTTGCCGACCAGGTTGGTCAGGACCTGGCCCAGGCGCAGCGGGTCGCCCTTGATGCGCGTCACCAGGTTCGCGGGAATGCTGCAGGCGAGTTCCAGCCCCTTGGCGTGGGCGCGCTCCGCGAGCAGATCGACAATGTCTTCGATGGTGCCACGCAGATCCATCTCGACTTTCTCGAGCTCGAGCTTGCCAGCCTCGATCTTGGAGAAATCGAGAAGATCGTTGATGATGCCGAGCAGGTTCTGGCCCGAGCGCTGGACGGTCTCGGCGTACTTGCGCTGAGTGCTCGTGAGCCCGGTTTCGAGCAGCAATTCCGTCATGCCGAGCACGCCGTTCATCGGCGTGCGGATCTCGTGGCTCATCCTGGCGAGGAATGAACTCTTCGCCTGACTTGCCGCTTCGGCCGCTTCGCGCGCGAGGCGCAATTCTTCCTCGCTGCGCTTGCGCTGCGTGACGTCGCGCGCCACGGCGATGCTCCCGATGCAACGGTTGCCGTCGTCTAGCAGCGGGGCGACAGCCACCTGAATGTCAATGGCGGCGCCCCAGCGGGTCATGGCCTTGGTGTCGAAGGAGAATTTCTCCCCATCGACCAGGCGTGCCGTACGCGCCCTTTCCTCCTCGGGCGTCGATTCACTTACGTTCAGCGCGCGGCCCACCGCCTCGGCCGGCGGGTAGCCGAACATCGCCGCGGCGCCGGAGTTCCAGCTGGTGATCTTGCCGGCCAGATCCTTGGTCCAGATCGCCTCGCTTGACTGCTCGACGATGGTCGCCAGCAGCTTGTTCTTGGATTCGCTTTTCCCTAGAGAGACAATCAGCCCTTCGATGTTGTTCGCCATGTTGTTGAACGATTCAGCGGCCAGCACCACTTCGGGCGCCCCTTCGGGATTGATGCGCACCGCATGATCGCCTTGGCTGAAACGGTTCGCGC
Organism: Burkholderiales bacterium; assembly: GCA_035635495.1. Lineage (GTDB taxonomy): Bacteria > Pseudomonadota > Gammaproteobacteria > Burkholderiales > SG8-39 > SCGC-AG-212-J23. Next base: position 4,184 of record DASQAW010000441.1, on the reverse strand, counting down.
CTTCGGCAAGCATGCGCAGCGTTCCGAGGTTGCCGCGGAATATCAGCCAGATGAACTGCAGCATGAGAAACAGCGTCACGCCAACAATCTGCAGTTGCTTGAGGAACTGCTGCCAAAGCCGGTTCTGAGCCTTGACCGGACTCATGATGGCACTGAGCTTCCCGTAGCCCACTCCGCCCGCACTCACGTCAATGCTTTGCTCCGAGTGGTCGATGGCGGCGACTCGTGCGAACCAAGCCGGCGCGTCGAGAACATCCGGCAAGTCCTGACCGACCAAGTTCTTGCCTTCCTTGTCGGTCCACGTCAGGCGGTCGACCTCGCCGCGTTTGACCTGGTTTTTCAACAGCTGCCTGATCTGCTCGTAGTCGCCGACGAGCGCCTGATCGGCAACCAGCGGTGCGATGAAAGCGAGCGTCTCCTGCTGCTCACGCAGCAGACGCGCGGAATTTTCCCCGGCGCCCTCCGCCAGAAGCAGCGCGGTCTGCACGCCGCCCGCGGAGATGATCGCGACCCCGACGGCGAACATGAGGCGGGGAATCAGTCCCCAATTGCTCCAGAAGCGAAACGCGCGTAGGCCTTTCATTATGGGTTGTCCCCCTGCGTCTTCGGCGGTGGACTACTTGACTCGCGTGGTCCTGAAGAATTTGCGGTAGTTGTCGTATTCACGCTCATCGGCCGCTACGAAACCCAATTCGCTGTTGCTTTTCAGAAGATCCGCACCCGCCTCGAGCACATTGCGGCCCTCCGGGTCCTTGACCATGTTGATGAGCGCGGCCCTGACCGCGCTCACTTTGTCGGGGGGCATTTTGGGATTGGCCATGATGCAGAGATCCTGGTACACCTCAGAGGTCCAGAGCGCGCGATAGTCAAACGACTCGCGCCGACCGTAACGCGCCATCACTGAGCTGTTGACTCCGGCGGCCGCCACTTTGTTGACGCGCAACTGGGCGGACGAGGCTTCCTGGTTGCCGGTGAATACGACGTTGACATTCACCTTGGCTCTGAGCAGCGCGTCATAGGGCAGCCAGTAGCCGGTAAATCCGTCCGGCGTCACGAAGGCGACGTCCTTGCCGCTCAAGTCCTGCAGCGACTGGATCGGCGAATCAACCGGCACCACGATCTGCGAACGAATGCCGGCGCCCGCTGGGCGTGCAATGACTCTCCAGCCAAGACGGTCGCGTTCCGGGGTGAAGAAGTGATTGGTGTATTGAAAGTCGTACTTTCCGGCTTCGGCCATCGCGTTGCCTTCCTGAGCCGTCTTGGCCAATTTCAGCTCGAGCGGCACGCCGCTCTTCTTGCTCGCATAGGTGAGGATGGGGTTCCAATACTGAGCGGTCAACGCGATCGGCCGCTGGTTAAGGACGTAGAAGGTGTATGCCTTTTGCGCAGGAGCGTCAGCAGAGTGGACGCCAGCTGCTGCAATCAGCATCGCTCCCGCAATGATTGCTCGGATCATGGTCATCTCTCTCGAGTCGATGATCGAACGATTCTTGTGTGCGAAGTCTCAAATCGCCACTTTCAGGAACAACATCAAGCCGCTCAGCACGAGGAGAGTGCCCACTACCTTCAACATGCCTTCGCTGGTGATGTCCATGTGGACCTTGTTGCCTGCGTACAAGCCGAGCCCCATCGGAACGAGACCCAGCAGGTAGGCGAGCTGCAGCTTGGGTTCGAGCAGTAGGCCGGCGAACAGGAACAGTGCCAGCCGGAATCCTCCATCGATGGCGATCAGCCACGAAAACGTGGCTCGCACTTCCCCTTTGTCCTGCAACCGGCGGGTCAGGTAGATGATGTAGGGTGGCGAGCCAGTGCCGAACAGGGCGCCGGCTCCGCCGCCGGCAAGTCCAGCGGGCACGGCCCATGCACGCGATAAGCGGCCGGCCGGTTGCAGGCCGAAAATGTTGCGGAACCCCACGAGTATTACGAACGCGCCGAGCGCCACCAACACCGGTCGAGTGGGAAGAGTGAGCAAAGCGAACGCGCCAATGCAAGCGCCTACCATCCCGGCCGGGAGCAATACCTTGATCTCCGACCAATTCGCCTTATTGTTGTACGTGCTGCCGAGGACCACCGAAGCAGTGAAGTCAAGAGCGAGCACGAGGGGAATTGCAAAATGGAGCGGCTGAGACAGCGCCAGCAGCGGGACCGAAATCAGCGCCGAGCCAAAGCCGGTGATGCCGCGTATGAAATACGCGCTCACCAAGATGCACATCACCAGTACCATGTCAGCCAAGGTCGATTCCTCCCGTTGAGTAGCGCGGCGCTAGTATCGCCATCCCGTAAGCCGGCAATAGGGACCTTTACCTTGTTTGTCGGGATCTTTACCTTGTTTTGCGACTAAATACCGTATCTCCTTGGCTATCATGAAGTTTTCCTACGTCCGTAACGGCAACCAGGAGCGTCGCATGTCAGCCGTCCGAGACCTCGAGATTCGTCCGCTTGGCGTCTTGGGAGCGGAAGTCAAGGGGATCGATCTCGCCCGCGCCGGCCGGGCGGATATCGACGCCATCAAGAACGCCTGGTACCGGCACGATGTGCTGGTGTTCCGGAACCAGCAATTGACCGACGACGATTTGCTCACATTCTCGAGATGTTTCGGCGCGCTCGACTCACCGCCGAACCAGGGTGCGGGGCGCAAGTCCCCGCCGAACTATCCACAGGTCTACGTCGTTTCGAACGTGCTCGATGAGAAGGGCGAGCCGATCGGCGCGCTCGGCGATGGTGAAGCGGCATGGCACACGGACATGAGCTATGTGGCGCAGCCGCCAGATGCGTCGATGCTCTATTCGCTGGAGATTCCGCCGAAGGGCGGCGACACCTGGTTCACTAGCATGAAGGCGGCGCTCGCCCAAATGCCCAGGAGCCTCGTCGAGCGTATCTGCGAGCTCGATATCAAGCACGACGGCACGTACGATTCGGCTGGCTACGTGCGCAAGGGTCTGATGCCCTCCAAGGATCCCCGCACTTCCGCGGGTACGCGGCACCCAATCGTGATCGAGCATCCGGTCTCCGGCGACCTGGCGCTTTACCTCGGACGCCGCCGTAACGCCTATGTGGTGGGCCTGGAACTGGCTGAGTCGGAGCGCCTGCTCGACGAGCTCTGGTCATACGTCGAAGCCGCGCTCTATCGGCACCGATGGGCGTTGGGCGATCTCGTGCTGTGGGACAATCGCACGACCATGCACCGCCGCGATGCATTCGATGCGAAGGCGCGCCGCATCATGCACCGAACGCAGATCAAAGGCTCGGCTGCGCCAAGGCGCGCCGCTCGATCCCGAATTACACGATAACTGCGCGTCGCTCGGAACGCGCTGCTACGCGTGCTTCAGCGCCTCCAGCGACTGCGCGATCAAGTCGGCGCCCCCCTCAAAGGCACGCTTCGCCTCTGCATAGTCGTCAGCCTGGATGCTGCGCTCAATGTCGGCGAACAGATCGCCGAGCTCCAGCGCACCCAGCTGGAGGCAAATCCCCTTGAGCGTATGTGCGGCTAGCACTGCGCCGGCCGTATCGCCACGCGCGATGTAGTCGGGAAGCGCCGCGCCGAAAGCCGCGAGACTGCCTTCCAGTCTACGTACGAATTCGGAGAGCATGCCGGACTGCCCGGTGGCGTTCTCAATGAGCTTGATCTGAGCGATGAGCTCGCGGTCGAGCAGCAAGCATGCCATTTCTGTCGTCTCCGGAGCGCGCGACTTCACATCAAGGGTTGCCATGGTGTGCGATAAATCCGCTTCTAGTCAGCGCATTAGTACACAGCCAGAGCCGCAGGACAATCCCAATGACCACTTCTTGCGTAGCAGCACTACGGCGGGTTGGTGTCGGTTAGAAGAGGCGTGCAGCAGGCTCGCGCATCTCGGCGACCAGCCAGTCGGCGATATGCGAGTGATGACAGTCGGAGGGATTGGCCTCGGCGCACATGATGCAGAGCGCGTGGTCCAGCGACGCGGCGATGAGTGCTGCGCCGACGTCGGCGAAGAACGCAGTCGCCATGTGCGGCATACGCGCGCACGTCGACCAAGCGGGCGATGCGGGCGTGCTGCGAGAGATAGACGAACGCCGCGGCGCTGCGCGCGCCGTGGCCTCTCGTGTAGATCAGGCGACCGACGCTTCGGCGGGCTTCTTCGACTTCTTCTTGGAGCCCTTGGCTTCGTCGTCGCCCGTAGCGGGCGCTTCGGTATCCGGTCGGT
>DASQAW010000440.1:0-3073 GCA_035635495.1 Burkholderiales bacterium | reverse complement strand
GTGGTGGCCGCCGCAGCGGATGCAGTGGTACTCGACCCGCGGGTAGATGAGGTAGAAGTCCTTCTTGGTCTCGAAGACCCCCGGGATGGTGGTGAAGAAGCTCGGCCAGCCGGTGCCGGAGTCGAACTTCATCTCGGACGTAAAGAGCGGCAGGCCGCAGCCGGCGCAGGCGAAGATGCCGGCGCGCTTCTCGCCGTCCAGCGGGCTCGTGCCCGCGCGCTCGGTGCCTTCCTCGCGCATGACGTGGAAGGAATCGGCCGGCAGCTTTTTCTTCCATTCTTCCTTCGACAGCTTCACCGGCTCGGTGGGCGAAGGCACCGTCGCGCCGCTCGGCAGGAAGCTCTTCCAGTTCCTTTGCAGCTCTTCGACGCCTTTCATATTGGCTGGAGGCGCAGCGACTGCCCGCCCGGCAAAGGCTGCCAGGCCCAGAGCTTTCAGCAGGGTGCGCCGTTCCATCGGTCTCCTTTCAGGATGCGTTCCCGCCTTAGTCGCGCGGCGGGAACGGTCCTGACAGTCTACAGCGGGAAGCTGAAGCGGATGGAGACGCCGGGCGCGGCTGGATACACCGGCACGGGGCGGTACACCGGCGCGGGCCGCACAACGACCGGCGCCGCGTAGTACGGGTACGCGACCGGGGGAGTCGGCGCGTACACGACCCGCGGCGCCGGCACGACATAGACCGGGCGCGGCGCGTAGTAGTGGTGGCGATAGGGTTGGTGGTTCCAGCCGTTGTGGCGCCAGCCGTCGTGAGCGAGGGCGGCTGTCGAGGCGGTGAGCGCGGCCGCGGTGGCGGCGAGGGTGAGCAGTGTCTTCTTGAGCATGGTCGTTCTCCAGTTCCTGATTGCGATGTCCATTTGACGCGCCAGCCCGCGGGAAGTGAACCCACAAACTGCAAGAGCTGTAACAACATGTAATCGACACGCCGGAAAATGCCATTCGGCGCACAGGCTTATAGGGGCGGTTTACTCAATTCCTTCAGGACCGCGATCGGCCGCCCGTATTGGTCTTTCCCTCGAAACACGTCGCCGGCGTGCGCTGGCAGGGCGAGCGCCATCGTCGCGGCCGCGATGGCCGCGATAAGCTTCAGCTTCATGGAACGACCTCCTAGCGGGCGATGCGGCGGCAGAGCTCTGGGTCGCGCCTGTCCTGCGGGAGCGAGATCAGGCAGTTCTGCTCCCTGGCGACGACAGTCTGCTCACGCTGCGAGACCGTCAGCTCCTTGATCGCATCGATCATCGCGCGAGAGCTTTCCTTCGACTCGTCGAGGTGCGTCCACATCAGGGCGCAGAGCCCCACGACCCCGAGCACGCCGACCAGCGTGAGCAGGGTATTCAGGCTCAGGCTCTTCAGGCTGAACTTTTGCCCGGCTATTTCCCCGCTGACTTCTTCGACTTCGTTCATCGGTTCCCTCCCGTTTCAAGGTCGTTTAAACGTGGATCGTTATCGTCGAGACGGCGCAGGACTTCCTGATAAGCCTCGTCGGTCGGCATACAATTTCGCCCTCATGGGCATCAGCCACGCCGACCTTCTGTTCATCGAAGCTGTGTCGGCCAGTCCGCCGCGCCGAGTCTGCGACCTCGGCGATCAGGATCTGGTTTGCGAGGACCGCGAGATCCTGGTGTTCGGCGCCAGCCCCTTCGGCAGCCGCGAGCTCGGGAGCAAAACGCGCAACTTCTGGCAGGCCGTAGGCGCCGAGTACGTCGCCCTTGATATGGTCGGCGACTGCGTGCGGTTCGATCTAAACACTGAGCGCGTGCCTTCCGAGTGGAAGCGCTTCGACCTCGTGATGAACGGCGGCACGAGCGAGCACGTCATGAACCAGGTGAACTGCTTCACCGTCATGCACGACCTCTGCGAGGTGGGCGGCATGATCTACCACCAGGTGCCGATCGGCGGCTACGCGATACACGGCTTCTTCAACTACAACGTCAAGTTTTTCCGCGCGCTCGCGAGGATGAATGGTTACGAGATCCTCAACGAGAGAATCGACTTCGCCGATAGCAACGAGGGACCGTTCCCAGACGCGCGCATGGCGTGCCCCGATGCGAGCCTCCGCATCCTGCTGGGTAAACGTCGAGCTCGGCCTTTCCGCGTTCCGCTCGACATACCGCTCACGCCGGCCGAGCGCGCAGTCCGTCGCGCGCGCTTCATGGCCGGCACCGCGCTGCGCCGCTTCAGATCACTGATTTCGTCCTGAGGTAAGCGGCGAGCCGGTCCGCCGTGTTGAATGTCGGCAAAGGCGCCGGCGCCGTGGCGGGCGCGGCAGCAATGATCGGCGTAAACCTTTGCCCATCGTACCGATATGAATCGGGCCGACAGTCATCCGGGCAGTCAATCCAATAGAGCGGCGCCGCGACCTCGAACGCCTTCTCCTGCACGTCGCAGATCCGATTGCCCTCAGCCGGGCTGATAAGCGCCCTCATCAGAAGAATTCCTCGATGATCACGAGCCCGCCGCTGCCAGCGCCTCGGGCCTCTTCAAGCTCTTCCTCATCACCACCGGGCAGCCCGTGCCCGACTGGCTGAACGCCTAGTCGTCTACGACGTCGGCGATCACGAAGTGCTTGCTCGCGGTGCCGTCCAGCTCGATCGTGCTCACGATCTCGCACCTGGTGAAGCGCTTCTCGACGTGCTTCTCGGCCGCCGCCTTCGACTTCGCGTGGACGATCGCCTCGAGCCCGGTGCGGCCGCGGCGCAGGCGCTTGAACCTGACCTCGATCTTGAAGAGCTTCATTTCACAATTCTGCTCCGCGCGCAGGGACCAGACCGTAAAAAAGGCAATGGAATTGTGAAATTCAAAGGTCGCCTTTCATAGTGGCAGCCGACCTAACAACGTGTATCTTTGGTCTCGAGGAGGAGCCATGAGGACCACGCTGTTTCTGGCGCTGGCCGCGCTGTGCGCGGCGGCCGCCGCGCAGGATTACCCGTCGAAGCCGATCACGATGGTCCTGCCGTTCCCGCCGGGCGGCGTCGCCGAGATCGTCGGCCGGCCGCTCGCGTCGGTCATGGAGAAGTCGCTCAAGCAGCCCATCGTGCTGATCAACCGGCCCGGCGCCGGCGGCGCGGTCGGCATG
>DASQAW010000439.1:0-17225 GCA_035635495.1 Burkholderiales bacterium | reverse complement strand
TCTCCGACGTCCAGGAGACCGCGGAACAGCAGAACCCGCAATGCGCGTTCATCGCCCGGCGCACCTGGCTGGACGAGGAGCTCAAGTTCGACCGGCGGCGCCTGCCGCTGCAGGGCTGCCCGCGCTTCCGGGATTGGCATGGGGCGCTTAACGCCCAGCGGCTCACGCTCGTGTTCGCCTCGGCGTACATCAACAACCCGTCGTCGATGTACGGCCACACGCTGCTGCGCATCGATGCGCGCGACCAGGATGAGCGTACGCGGCTACTTGCCTACACGGTCAACTCCGCGGCCATCACGGACGAGAGGAACGGCCTTACTTTCGCCATCCAGGGGCTGATCGGCGGCTATCCCGGCACGTTCTCGATCCTGCCCTACTACCTGAAGGTGCGGGAATACAGCGACATGGAAAACCGCGACCTGTGGGAGTACGAGCTCGAGCTCGCGCCGGACGAGCTGGAGCGGGTCGTTCGGCACCTGTGGGAGCTCCTTCCGGCCTATTACCAGTACTACTTTTTCGACGAAAACTGCTCGTACCATCTGCTCGGACTGCTACAGGTGGCACGGCCGGAGCTGGAGCTGACCAGGCCGTTCAGATGGTGGGCGCTGCCCGTAGACACCGTGCGAATCGTCGCCGCGCAGCCGGGGCTGGTCGCGAAGACCGTGTACCGCCCGGCGAACGCCACGATCATCGGCGCGCGGCTTCATAACTTGTCGGAAGAGGAGCGCAGCATCGCCAAGAACCTCAGCCTGGGACGGGCACAGAGCGGCGATGCAGTGCGCGCTCTGCCCCCCGCGCGCGCGGCTGCGGTCCTCGAAACCGGCTACGACTACGCCAACTACCGCAGCGCGACCGGCAGGCGCGACGTCCCCGACCCGGAACGCCTCACGCGCGAGCTGCTGGTCGCGCGGAGCCGCCTCGATGTGCCGAGCCAGGCGCCGCGCCTCGATGCCGGCATCCGGCCCGACCAAGGGCACGGCACCTCGCGCATCGCCCTCGGCATCGGCAAGCGCGACGGCCAGGCCTTCCAGGAACTCTCGCTGCGGCCGACCTATCACGATGTGATCGACGACGACGCCGGCTACGTGCGCGGCGCCCAGATCCAGTTCTTCGACACGGCATTCCGGCATTACAACGACGGCGGGACGCGCGTGGAGCGCTTCGTACCGGTGGACATCCTGTCGCTTGCGCCGCGCGACGACTTCTTCCAGCCGCGCTCCTGGCGCGTGGCCGGCGGCTGGCGCCGCTCGTTCCTGGGCGACGGCAGCGAACCGCTCGTCGGCTTCCTGGACGGCGGCGCAGGTGCGGCATGGTCGGGCCGCGGCGGCCATTCGATGTTCTACGGCCTGGCGGAAGCCGCCATCCGCGCGCACCACAACCTCGAGCACGGCTACGGCATCGGCGCCGGTGCACGGTTGGGCGCGCTGGTCGACCCGGCGCCACGCTGGCGGCTCAACGCCTACGCCACCGGCCTCAACTATTTTCTCGGAGAAGCGGACCAGCCGCGCTCGCTCGGCCTGCAGAGCCGCTTTACCCTCGGCCGCGACAGCGCGCTGCGCCTGGACCTGGAGCGCCGGCGGGAGGCCGGACGCCGTTTCAACAACGCCTCTTTCTCGCTGCAGCTCTATTTCTGACCATGCGCCGCCTCGCCGCTCTGATCCTGGTTCTCACTCTCGCCGCCTGCACGCCCGTGTTCTTCCAGCCGAGCGGCAGCATCTATTCCACGCCGGGGCTCTACGGCATCGACTACGAGCGTGCGGAGTTCAAGGCTGCAGACGGCACGGCGCTCTTCGCCTGGTTCATGCCGGCGCGCGGCGAGGCGCGCGCCACGGTCCTCTACCTCCACGGCAACGCCGAGAACATCAGCGCGCACTTTGCCAACGTGGCGTGGATGCCGGCGGCGGGCTTCAACGTGCTGGCGCTCGACTACCGCGGCTACGGCGGGTCGGAAGGCAAGCCTTCGCTCGCCGGTGTTCAGCTCGACATCGACGCCGCGATGCGCACGCTGATCAATCGTCCCGATGTCGACCCGGACCGGATCATCGTTTTCGGCCAGAGCCTCGGCGGCGCCCTCGCCATCCATTACGTCGCGCACAGCGCCTACCGCGATCACATCCTCGCGGTGATCGCCGACAGCGCCTTCGCCGACTACCGCATGGTGGCGAAGGAAAAGATGGCCGGGTTCTTCATCACCTGGCCGCTGCAGTGGCTGCCGGGTTTCACCGTCGACAACGACTATTCGCCGCGCGCGTCAGTCGCGGCGCTGAGCCCGATCCCGCTGCTCCTGATGCACGGCGATCGCGACTCCATCGTGCCCGCGCACCACTCGCAGCTGCTGTTCGAAGCCGCTCAGGAGCCCAAGACCTTCTGGAGCATTCCGGACAGCGGGCATATCCAGGCGCTGCGCAGCGCAAAGGTGCGCCAGCGCCTTACCGAGTTCCTGGTGCAGCACTCCCTCGCGCGGCTACCTGAAGCGCCAAAGCGCGCCAGCGCTGATTACGTTGACGTCCGTGTGCGGTAGGGTGCTGCCGCCGAGCTTCGGGTAACTCTGCCAGTCGGCGCGCAGGGCGAAGTTGCGGCTGAGGTCCACCTGCGCGCCCACGCCGAAGGTCGGGCCGTAGTTGGTCTCCTTGTTGCCGAGCAGCGCCCCGCTGCCCTCGGCATTGCCGCGGAAGATGCCGAGCTTGCCGTACACCGACACGGCGCTGAACAGCGGCCAGGCGGCGACGCCGGTCGCCTCCCAGGCGTTGCCCTTGACGGTCGCGGTGTTGCCAGTCGCCCTGCCGAGGTTGGTGAAGGCGATCTCGGCCGAGAGGATCTGGTTGATCTGGTAGCCGGCGAAGGCGCGCAGCGCGCGGTCGGTGTCATCGCAGCTCGTCTGCCCCGAGCAGGCCGAGCGCCAATGCGCCTGGCCGAACATGCCGCCGGCGTAGACGTGGCTCGCGCTCTCCTGCGACAGCGCCGGGGTCGCGAGCGCCAGCACAGCGGCGGCCGCGAGCACCCGGGACGTCATTTGAATTTCCAGAGCACCGAGAGGGTATAGACGTTGTAGTCGCTGTCCCCGATGTTGCCGCCGCCGACCTTCATGTAGCGCTGGCCTTCGCCGCGCAGGGCGAAGCCATTCCAGAAGAACCACTGCAGCCCGGCCCCGAAGGTGCCGTTGCCGTTGGTCTCCTTCACCGTCCGCGTGACCCCGGACTGCGTGAACTGGTCGGAGGTGTTGGCGTAGTAGCCGCCGACCTTGCCGAAGAACGAGAAGCGCTCGGTCGGGTGATACAGGGCGACGAGCGTGACCTCGCTCGCCTTCACCTTGATGATCTCGTCAAAGGCGGCGCCCGCGCTGGAGCTGACCTGGCCAAAGTCGGTGAAAGCGACCTCGACGGCAAAGTGCCGGTGGAACTGCAAGCCGCTGAAGAACTTGTACGCGGTGCCTTTCTTCTTGCAGGTGGGCAGCAGGTCGCATTCGTACTCCAGGGCCTCGGCCTGCCCCGCGCCCACGCCGACGTATACGCCGCGCCCCGTCGCCTGTGCCTGCGCCGCGGCCGGCATCGCCGCGCCGATTGCCAGGCCGAGAATTACCGCGATGTGCTTTCCATTTTTCTTCATATAAGTGTCCCCGTTGTTATTGTGCACGCGAAAAAAAAGCGGCCGACGCCGCCCCTTTTTTCAGCGAGCGTGCGCGTACAGATTACTGGAATCTCCAAATCACGCTCGCAAACACTAGCAAAGCCATCCTTCCGGGAGGCTGACGCGGCCGAAACCCGGGCCCGCTTTCAGCATGCATGTTGCGGAATCGCAACGGAAAATCAGCGCCGCACGAGCGTCTTCAGCGCGGCGCGAATCGCTTCCGCCAGGGGCATGTCAGGCGCGGCGCCCTTCACCGCCGCCAGCGCTTCCTTCTCGCTGTAGCCGAGCGCGACCAGCGCGTGCACGACTTCCGAGCCGCGCTCGGTCGGCGGCCCGCCGGTGACACCCTCGGCGAGCTTGCCCTTGAGCTCGAGGAGCAGCCGCTCGGCGGTTTTCTTGCCGATACCGGGGATTCTCACCAGCCGCCCGGCGTCCTGCAGCGCCACGGCTTGCGCGAGGTCGCCGACCGACATGCCGGAGAGCACCGCGAGCGCCGTGCGCGCGCCGATGCCGGAGATACGGATGAGCTGCCGGAACACGGCGCGCTCCTCGCCGGTGGCAAAGCCATAGAGGTTGTGCGCATCCTCGCGCACGACGAGATGGGTGAAGAGCATCACCGCCTCGCCGGTCGCCGGCAGCGCATAGAAGGTGCTCATCGGCACGTCGAGCTCGTAGGCCACCCCGCCGACGTCCACCAGCACCTGCGGCGGGTTCTTGGCGGCGAGCTTGCCGGAGAGCCGTCCGATCAGACGAGCCTGCCTTTGCGCATGCGCAAGCCCCGCAGCGGCAGCTCGCCCAGGCGCGAGCCGTGCGCATGGCAGATCGCGCAGGCAAGGGCGTCGGCGGCATCGGCCGAGGGCTCGCCGGGCAGGCCGAGCAGCCGCCGCACCATGTGCTGGACCTGCTCCTTGGCGGCGTGGCCGTTGCCGACCACCGACTGCTTCACCTGCAGCGCGGTGTACTCGGCGACCGGCAGCCCTGCCATGACGGCGGCGCAGATCGCCGTGCCGCGCGCCTGGCCGAGCGCCAGCGTCGACTGCGGGTTGACGTTCACGAAGACCTTCTCCACCGCCACCGCGACCGGCGCATGCGCCGCGATCACTTCCTTCAGCCCGTCGAGGATCGCTTTCAATCGGGTCGCGAGATCGCCCTGACCGGATTTCACGCAGCCGCTGGTTATGTAGCGCAGGCCCGATGCGCGGACCTCGATCACGCCGAAGCCGGTGATCTGCAGGCCCGGATCGATGCCCAGGATTCTCAGTCGATCACCGCCGTGGTGTAGACGTTCTGGACGTCGTCCAGATTCTCGAGCGCATCGACAAGGCTGCGCATGCGCCCGAGGTGGTCGGGCCCGAGGGCGGCCTCGGCCGTGGGTTTCCAGGTGATCTCCGCCAGCTCAGGCTTGAGGCCGGCCTTCTCGAGCGCCGCCTTCACGGCCAAAAAGTCAGCCGGCGCGCTGATCAGCTCCACCGAGTCATCGTCGTTCTTCACCACGTCCTCTGCCCCCGCGTCGAGCGCCGCCTCCATGACGCGGTCCTCGCTCGTGCCGGGTGGGAAGATGAACTGCCCGCAGTGCTTGAAGAGGTAGGCGACCGAGCCGTCGGCGCCGAGGTTGCCGCCGTTCTTGGTGAAGGCGTGGCGCACCTCCGCCACGGTGCGCGTGCGGTTGTCGGTCATGCAGTCGACCATGATCGCCGAACCGCCCGGGCCGTAGCCCTCGTAGCGGATCTCATCGTACGAAACGCCGTCGAGCTGGCCGGCGCCGCGCTTGATGGCGCTCTGCACGCTGTCCTTGGTCATGTTCGCCTCGCGCGCCTTGTCCATCGCGAGGCGCAGGCGCGGATTGGCGTTGGCATCGGCGCCGCCGAGCTTCGCCGCCACCGTGATCTCCCTGATCAGTCGCGTGAACACCTTGCCCTTCTTCGCATCCGCGGCCGCCTTGCGGTGCTTGATGTTCGCCCATTTGCTGTGACCCGACATAGTATGATTTTAGCGTCATGGCGGCGCCGCTCCTCGTAGCCAAGAACGACAACACCGCGGTCGCGCTTCTGCCGGCACTCGCCAACCGCCACGGCCTGATCACCGGCGCCACCGGCACCGGCAAGAGCGTCACGCTCCAGTCCCTCGCGCAGCGCTTCTCCTCGATCGGCGTGCCGGTGTTCATGGCCGACGTGAAGGGCGATCTCTCCGGCCTGGCAAAGGCGGGCGGCGCCAACCCCAAGGTCGCGCAGCGCCTCCAGCAGTTGAAGCTGCCGATGGAAAGCGCTGCCTCGCCCGTGATCTTTTGGGACGTCTACGGCCAGAACGGCCACCCGGTGCGCGCCACGGTGTCCGACATGGGACCGCTGCTCCTTGGCCGCATGCTCGGGCTGAACGAGACGCAGGAAGGCGTGCTCGCGGTGGTCTTCAAGATCGCCGACGACAACGGCCTGCTGCTCCTCGACCTGAAGGACCTGCGCGCGATGCTGCAGCACGTGGGCGACAACGCCGCGCAGTTCAAGACCCAGTACGGCAACGTCTCGACGGCCTCGATCGGTATCATCCAGCGCGGTCTGCTAGCCCTCGAGAGCCAGGGTGCGGCGCAGTTCTTCGGCGAGCCGATGCTCGAGATAGCGGATCTGATGCGCCAGCAGAACGGCCAGGGCGTGGTCAGCATCCTCGCCGCCGAGAAGCTGATGAACTCGCCGAAGCTCTACTCCACCTTCCTCTTGTGGATGCTGGCCGAGCTCTTCGAGCATTTGCCGGAAGTCGGGGACCCCGAGCAGCCCAAGCTGGTGTTCTTCTTTGACGAAGCCCATCTGCTGTTCGACGAGGCGCCGAAGGCGCTGCTGGAGAAAATCGAACAGGTGGTGCGGCTCATCCGCTCGAAGGGCGTCGGCGTCTACTTCGTGACGCAGAACCCGCTCGACCTGCCGGAGAGCGTGCTCGGCCAGCTCGGCAACCGCGTGCAGCACGCGCTGCGCGCCTTCACGCCCAGGGACCAGAAGGCGGTGAAGACCGCAGCGGACACGCTGCGTCCCAATCCGAAGATCAAGGCCGACCGCGTCATCACCGAGCTGGAAGTGGGCGAAGCGCTGGTCTCGCTGCTCGACGAGAAGGGCCGCCCGAGCATGGTCGAGCGCGCCTACATCGTGCCGCCCGCGAGCCAGCTCGGGCCGCTCACCGACGCCGAGCGAGCCGCTCTCATCAAGCGCTCGCCGGTCGCCGGCAAGTACGACGCGGCCATCGATCGCGAGTCGGCCTACGAGAAGCTCACGAGCCGCACGGCGGCGAAGCCGGCCGAGCCGCAGCAGAGCTCGAACCCGGTGTCCGACATCCTTTTCGGCAAGACCGGACCGCGCGGCGGCCGGCAGACGCAGGGCATCCTGGAAGCGATGAGCAAGAGCGCGGCACGCTCCATCGGCTCGGAGCTGGGCCGGCAGGTGCTGCGCGGCATCCTCGGCTCGGTCCTCGGCGGGAAGCGCGGCGGCCGCCGTTGAACGCGGCGGCGTACCGCCGGTGGGGCGTCGCGCTCGCCATCGCCGGCACGCTGGTCTTTTCCTTCCGGCCGATCCTCGTCAAGCTGGTCTACGTCACGTATCCCGTTTCGCCGGTCACGCTGCTCTTCCTGAGGATGACCATCTCGCTGCCGTTCTTCCTGGCGGTGGCATGGTGGCTGCGCCACGACGAGCCGCGGCTCACGCCGCGCGACTGGGCCGCGGTCGCGGCGCTCGGTTTCATCGGCTACTACGCGGCGAGCTTCCTCGATTTCATCGGCCTGCAGTACGTCGGCGCGGGCATCGGCCGCCTGATCCTCTACCTCTACCCGACGCTCGTGCTGCTGATTTCGTTCTTCTTCCTGCATCGACGGCCGACGCGCCGCCAGCTCGCCGCGCTCGTCATCACCTATGCCGGCGTCGCCTTCATCCTCTCGAGCCAGGCGCACGGCGGCGCCGAAGGGCGGCTCTTCATGCTGGGCGCGTTCTTCGTCTTCGCCTCCTCGCTGTTCTACGCGACCTATCTCGTGGCGGGCGGCGAGCTGGTCAAGCGCATCGGCTCGATGCGCTTCACCGCCTACTCGATGGCGGTGGCGACGCTGCCGGCGGTGGTGCAGTTCTTCGTGCTCGAGCCCCTGTCGGCGCTCGAGCTGCCGGGCAAGGTGTGGCTCTACGCCATCCTGCTCGCTACTTTCTGCACGGTGCTGCCGCTCTTCATCCAGGCCGAGGCGCTCAAGCGCATCGGTGCGACCGAGTTCGCCCTCATCGGCGCGCTTGGCCCGGTAAGCGTCGCCATCACCAGCGCGCTCGGACTCGACGAGCGATTCACGCTGATGCAAGCCGTAGGCGGCGCGCTGGTCATTTTCGGCGTGCTGCTCGTTTCCGTAAAAAGGAGCTGACCATGGACCTCGGCATTCGCGGCAAGACGGCGCTCGTCTGCGCCGCCTCCAAAGGCCTCGGCCGCGCCTGCGCGTTCTCGCTCGCGCGCGAAGGCGTCGACGTCGTCATCACCGCGCGCGGCGGCGACGCGCTCGAGAAGACCGCGGATGAGATCCGCCGCGCGTCCGGCGTGCGCGTCACCGCGGTGGCGGGCGATATCACCACCGACGAAGGCCGCCGCGCGGCGCTCGCCGCCTGCCCGGGCCCTGACATCCTGGTGAACAACGCCGGCGGCCCGCCGCCCGGCGACTTCCGCGAATGGGACCGCGCGGCGTGGCTGAAGGCGCTCGACGCCAACATGCTCACCCCGATCGAGCTCATCAAGGCGACCGTCGACGGCATGATCGCCCGCAGGTTCGGCCGCATCGTCAACATCACCTCGAGCGCGGTGAAGGCGCCGCTCGGGCCGCTCGGCCTCTCGAACGGCGCACGCTCGGGCCTCACCGGCTTCATCGCCGGCCTCGCGCGACAGACGGTTAAGCACAACGTGACCATCAACAATCTGCTGCCTGGGTTTTTTCTCACGGATCGAAACCGCACCACCGTGGCCGCGTTCGCCAAGGAGCGCGGGCTGACCGAGGAGCAGGCGCTGGCCGAGCGGCTGCGCATGATTCCGGCCGGGCGGCAGGGCGATCCGGCCGAGTTCGGCGAGGCCTGCGCCTATTTGTGCAGCGCGCAGGCGGGCTTCATCACCGGGCAGAACCTGCTGCTCGATGGTGGCGCCTACCCCGGCACGTTCTAGAATCGCCGGCGAGGAGGAATCATGAGAACTGTCGTTGCCCTAGTCTGCTGGTTCGCGCTCGGCGCGGCGTTCGCGCAGGGCTATCCCAACCGCCCGGTCAGAGTGATCGTGCCCTGGCCGCCGGGACAGGCGACCGATATCTCGGCGCGCATCGTCGCGCAGAAGCTGCAGGAGAGCCTCGGGCAGCCGTTCGTCATGGAGAACAAGCCCGGCGCCGGCGGATCGATCGGCACGGACACGGTGGCGAAGAGTCCCGGCGACGGCTATACGCTGCTGGCGGCTTCGAGCGGGCCGATCTCGATCATGCCGAATCTGCAGAAGATTCCCTACGACCCGCTCAAGGACCTGGCGCCGGTGAGCCTCATCTGCACCAACGCCTTCGCGCTGGTGACCAATCCGAACTTTCCGGCGGCCAACGCGCAGGAATTCGTGACGCTGCTGCGCGCCAATCCGGACAAGTACGCGTTCTCGTCTTCCGGCACCGGCGCGACCGCTCATTTGATGGTGGAGCTCTTCAACTCGATGGCCGGGATCAAGGCGCGACACGTTCCGTACAAGGGCAGCGCGCCGGCGCTCACCGACGTGATCAACGGCCAGATCGACTACACCCTGGAGACCGTCGCTTCCGTGTCGGCGCACGTCAAGTCCGGCCGGCTGAAGGCATTGGGCGTGAGCTTCGCGCGCGGCAGCTCCGGCCTTCCGGACGTGCCGCCGCTCGCCCAGGCCGCCGGCATCCCGGGCTACGATATCGGCGCCTGGATCGGCTACGCGGCGGCGCCCGGCACGCCGCGCGACATCGTCGCGAAACTTTCCGCGGAGATCGGCAAGGCGATCCAGTCGCCGGACCTGCGCGAGCGGTTCCAGTCCCTCGGCCTCGAGCCTGCCGCCAACTCGCCGGAGGAGATGGCCGTCTTCCTCAAGAACGAGCAGCAGCGCTACGGCGACATCATCCGCAAGGCGAACATCAAGGTCGAGCAGTAGACGCCGCGAGCGCGCGGCGCACCAGCGGCACGGCGAACACGGCGATGGTCAGAACGCCGAGAGCGCCGGCGATCGGCCGCTCGAAGAACGCGAACAGGCGCCCGTCGGCCTTGATCATCGAGCTGATGAAGTTCTCCTCCAGCATGGCGCCGAGCACCATGCCGAGGATGGCGGGCGCGATCGGGAAGCCGTTCTCTTCCATCACGTAGCCGACGATGCCGAAGGCGAGCATCAGCACCACGCCGAAGATCGAGTTGTTGATGGCGAACGAGCCGACGATGCAGAACAGCAGGATCACCGGCAGCAGCACTTCGCGCGGCGCGCGCAGCATCTGCTTCGCCGCGCGGATTGCCGCAATCCCGAGGGGCAGCATCAAGAGGTTCGCCAGAATGAAGACCATGAACACGGCGTAGATCGAAGCCGCGTTGTTCATGAAGATGGTCGGGCCGGGATTGAGGCCCTTGATGTACAGCACGCCGATCACGATCGCGGTGATCGAGTCGCCGGGAATGCCGAACACGAGCGCCGGGATCCAGGCGCCAGCGAGCGCGCTGTTGTTCGACGCGCCTGCCTCGATGATGCCTTCGATGTGGCCGGTGCCGAACTTCTGCGGTTCCTTCGAGAAGCGCTTCGAGATCGCATAGGACATCCAAGCCGCAATGTCGGCGCCCGCGCCCGGCAGCGCGCCGATCGCCGTGCCCACGACGCTCCCGCGCAGGAGCTGCCACGGGTAGCGTTTGGTCAAGCCCCACATGCCATGCAGCACATTGCCGATCTTCACCTGCGCCATTTCCCAGGGCTCGTCGATGCGCGTCACGCTGCGCAGGATCTCGGACACCGCGAACATGCCGATCATGATCGGAATCAGCGTGAGCCCGCCGGCGAGCTCGGCGATGCCGAAGGTGAAGCGCGGAAAACCAGCCGGGTTGTCGAGGCCCGCCGAGGCGACCAGCAGCCCGAAGAGCAACGACACGACGCCCTTCAGCGGATTGCCGATGGCGAGGAACACGGCGCTGGCCAGGCCGAGCACCACCAGCCAGAAATACTCGAACGAGGAGAACTTGAGCGCGATTTCCGCCAGGCTGGGCGCGGCGGCGATCAGCACGGCGGTGCCGAAAAGGCCGCCGAGGATCGAGAACCACAGGCCCGAGCCGAGCGCGAGCTCGCCCTGGCCCTTCTTCGTCATCGCGTAGGCCTCGTCGGTGTACGCCGCGGAAGCCGGCGTGCCGGGCATGCGCAGGAGGCAGCTCGGGATGTCGCCGGCGAAGATCGCCATTGCCGTCGCGGTGACGATCGATGCGATCGCCGGCACCGGCGGCATGAAGAACGTGACCGGCACGAGGAGCGCCGTCGCCATCGTCGCCGTCAGGCCGGGCACTGCGCCGACGAAGAGGCCGAACACCGCGGAGGCGAGGATCACCCACAGCACGTAGGGATCGAAGACGAGCCAGAACGCCTGCGCGAGGACGCTGGCGCTCATCAGAAGGCCCAGCGCTCGAGCACGCCCCAAGGCAGCGGGACGCGCAGCAGCTTGTAGAAGGACAGGTGGATCAGCAGCGTGGCGATGATCGCCACCGGCAGCGTGACGCGCCACGAAGCGCCGAGGAGGCGGATCCACAGCGCCAGCAGCACGATGCCGGTGAGATGGAAGCCGAGCGCGTCGGCCGCGAGCACGTAGAAGAGCAGCCCGCCAAGCAGCGCCGCCACTCCGGCGCGCGCGCGCGGGCTATGGATCCACTCGGGCGGCGAGATCCACGGCGCGCGCCGGCGCATTCCGGAGGCGATGAGCAGCGCGCCGCAAATGCCGAGCCCGCCGGCGATGAGGCCGGGAAACCAGGCGGGGCCGAACTTCTGCCCCGGCATCGCCGGGAACCCCTGGATGTGCCAGAGGATGATCCCGGCGAGGATGACGAGCGCCGCGCCGGTCAGCGCCTCGTGGACTTTTATTTGGCGAGCCCCACGGCTTTCAGCGCCGCGCCGAGGTTCGCGTCGGAGGCCGCCATGAATTTCGTCGTGCCTTCCGGATCGGCCCACACCGTGCCGAAGCCGCGGCTCGCCATGAAGTCCTTGTAGTCCTTCGAGTCGTAGACGCGCTTCAGCGCCGTGGCGAGCGTCTTATGCACATCAGGTGGAATGCCTTTCGGCGCCGCGATCACCCGCCAAGCGGCGATCTTCCAATCGGTGCCGAGCTCTTTCTTAAGCGTCGGCACGTTTGGATAGAGCGCCGGCGGATTGTCGTCCATGATGGCAAGCGCCCGCACCTTGCCGGCGTCGATCATCGAGCGCGCCTCCGGTATCGAGCACGGCACGACTTCGACACCGCCGGCGACCATGTCCTGCAATCCGGGCGCGGCGCCGTTGGAGGGCACCCACGGCAGCGCGTTCGGATCGATGCCCTGGTCCTTGAGCAGCCCGGCGATCGCCAAGTGCCAGATGCCGCCCTGGCCGGTGCCGGAGGCCTTCATCTTCCCCGGGTTCGCCTTGATGGCGGCGAGCAGATCCTTGGTGGACTTGTAGGGCGACTCCACGCGCACGTTGATGCCCGCGGGATCGGCGTTGACGAGGCCGATCGGCGTGTAGTCCTTGTAGGTGAGCGGCGTGAGACCGACGTGATGCATCATCGTGATCTCGACCGTGATCATGCCGATGGTGTAGCCATCGGGCGTCGCCTTCGCGATCGCGTCATGGCCGACCACGCCCGAGCCGCCGGTGCGGTTCACCACGCTGAACGGCTGCTTCAGCTCCTTCTCCAGCAGCGTGCCGATGATGCGCGCGGTAGCGTCGGTGCCGCCGCCCGCGCCCCACGGCACGATGAGCTGGACCGGGCGTTGCGGATATTGGGCTTGCGCGGCGGCCGCCGCGACAAACAGTGCTGCAGCAACAAGTGTTCTCATCGCTCCTCCTCCAGAGTGATGCAGCGATTGTAACCATGCCCGGGAGTAAAATTTTTCTTTTGGAGGTGCGCATGAACGCTCCCGCCCAGGCCGGTCTCGCCTCGCTCAACCTCAAGGATGCCAAGCTCTTCCGCGAGCAATGCCATATCGACGGCGCGTGGGTCGACGCCGACGAGCGCAAGACGAACGCGGTGCACAATCCCGCCACCGGCGCCGTGCTCGGCACCGTGCCGCGCATGGGCACCGGCGAGACGAAGCGCGCCATCGAGGCCGCCGATCGCGCGTGGCCGGCGTGGCGCGCGAAGACCGCCAAGGAGCGCGCGGTGATCCTGCGCAAATGGTTCGACCTGATGATGGCGAACCAGGAAGACCTCGCGCAGATCATGACCGCCGAGCAGGGCAAGCCGCTCGCCGAGTCGCGCGGCGAGATTGCGTACGGCGCGTCCTTCATCGAGTGGTTCGCCGAGGAAGGCAAGCGCGCCTACGGCGACACGATTCCTTCGCCGTGGGCGGATAAGCGCATCGTCGTCATGAAGCAGCCGATCGGCGTGTCCGCGCTGATCACGCCGTGGAACTTTCCTAACGCGATGATCACGCGCAAGGCCGGGCCCGCGCTCGCCGCGGGCTGCACCGTGGTGATCAAGCCCGCGGGGCAGACGCCGTATTCCGCGCTCGCGCTCGCCGAGCTCGGGGAGCGCGCGGGAATTCCGAAGGGTGTGGTCAACATCATCACCGGCGACTCGAAAGCGATCGGCGCCGAGCTGTGCGCCAACCCGACCGTGCGCAAGCTGTCGTTCACCGGCTCGACCGAGACCGGGCGCGTCCTCATGCGCCAGTGCGCCGACACGATCAAGAAGCTCTCGCTCGAGCTCGGCGGCAACGCGCCGTTCATCGTCTTCGACGACGCGGACCTCGATGCAGCCGTGGACGGAGCGCTGGCGTCGAAATATCGGAACGCCGGCCAGACCTGCGTCTGCGCCAACCGCATCTACGTGCACGACAAGGTCTACGACAACTTCGCGCGCAAGCTCGCCGACAAGGTGAAGGGCTTCAAGGTCGGCCCGGGCACCGAGCCCGGCGTGGTGATCGGGCCGCTGATCGACGAGAACGGCGTGAAGAAGGTCGAGCAGCACATCGCCGACGCGGTGAGCAAAGGCGCCAAGGTCATCCTCGGCGGCAAGCGCGATCCGCGTGGCGGCTTGTTCTTCCAGCCGACGGTGCTCGCCGACGTCACGCCGGCGATGATCGTTTCCCGCGAGGAAACGTTTGGACCGGTTGCGCCCCTCATCCGTTTCAAGACGGAGGATGAGGTCATGGATCTCGCGAACGACACCGAGTTCGGGCTCGCCGGCTACTTCTACAGCCGCGACGTCGGGCGCATCTTCCGCGTCGCCGAGCGCATGGAGACCGGCATCGTCGGCGCGAACGTCGGCATCATCTCGACCGAGGCGGCGCCCTTCGGCGGCGTGAAGCAGTCGGGACTCGGGCGCGAGGGTTCCAAATACGGGCTGGAAGAGTATCTCGAGGTGAAATACATGCTCTTGGGGTTATGAGCGGCGAAGAGTTCAAGGACGACTACCGTCGCGCGCTGCCGAAGGAGCTGATCCAGGAGCTCACGCGCCGTTCGGCGTGGCGCGCGACGGCGGCTGTGCTGGCGGACTTCGCGGTGCTCGCCGCCGCCATCGCGGTGGCGCTCGCCTACTGGCCGAATCCACTGGTGCTGATACCGGCGATCATCCTCATCGGCACGCGCCAGCACGCGCTCTTCGTCATCGCCCATGATTCCGCCCACTACCTGCTCTACGAGCGCCGCTGGCTGAACGATCTCGTCGGGCGCCTTTGCGCGATGCTGCAGGGCCTGTCGATGTGCACGTACCGCGTGATCCACCGCCTGCATCACAACAATCTGTACGGCGCGCTCGACCCCGACACCGCGCTGCACGGCGGCTATCCGCGCGGGCGAATGTACCTCGTGCGGAAACTGGCCAAGGACCTCTCCGGCCTCACGGCGTGGAAGACCTACGCCTATTTCCTCGGCGGCGCGCCGGCGCTCAACACCGCGACCAACGTGGCGCTGCGGCCGCTCGACGACACCTCGGCGAAGCTCCGCGCCGAGGCGCGCAGCGACCGCAACCTGGTGATCGGCTTCCACCTCGCGCTGCTCGTGGTATTCGCCGCGAGCGGCTATCTGTGGCAGTACCTCGTGCTCTGGGTGCTGCCGCTGGTCACCTTAGTGCAGGCGATCCTCAGGCTGCGCGCGATCGCCGAGCACGGCGCGACGACCGACTTCTCCTCGCCGCTCACTGCCGCACGCACGAACCTCGGTCCGGCGTGGCTGCGCTGGCTCATCTTTCCGCACAACGTGAACTACCACGTCGAGCATCACCTGTACGCGTCGGTGCCGCAGTACAACCTGCCGCGGCTGCACGCAGAGATGAAGCGCCAGGGGGTGCTCGATGGCGCGGAAGTGATTGCCTTCCGCAGGACGCTCGGCAAGATCTTCGCCGAGCGGGCGGCTACCTAGGTTTTATCTTCAGCCGCATGGGCTTCATCGGCGAGCCGACGAAGCCCACGCGGCGGTACATCGCCTGCGCGCGCTCGTTCTGCATGTCGGTGAGGAGCGTAATGCGCAGCACGCCCTCGGCGCGGGCGTGGGCCACGACATGCTTGAGCAGCGCCTCGCCGATGCCGCGCTTCCTTTCGTCGGGATGAACGACGAGGTCCTCGAACCAGGCCGCCTTGCCGCCTTCGGCGGTGCTGACGGTGTAAAGGAGGCTCGCCATCGCCACGACGCGCTTGCCTTCGCGCGCCACGAACAGCTTGCCGATGGTCGGATTCGCGAGGATCGCTTCCAGCGCGCGCTTCTGCTTGCCGGCGTCGGGATGGAACTCCGCCTCGTCGGTGAAGAGCATGCCGAGCAGGTCGACCATCTGCTGCAGCTCCTTGACGGTCGCCGGGCCGTACTCGAGTTCCATCGTCGCCTCTCCTAGACGTTGAAGCGGAAGTGGATCACGTCGCCGTCGCGCACCACGTAATCCTTCCCTTCGAGGCGCAGCTTCCCTGCCTCCTTCGCCCCCTGCTCGCCGCCATGCGCGACGAAGTCATCGTACGCCGCAACCTCGGCGCGGATGAAGCCGCGCTCGAAGTCGGTGTGAATCACCCCGGCCGCCTGCGGTGCCGTCGCGCCCGCCGGGATGGTCCAGGCGCGGACCTCCTTCGGCCCGGCGGTGAAGTACGTCTGCAGGCCGAGGAGGCCATACGCCGCGCGAATGACGCGGTTCAATCCGGGCTCGTCCATGCCCAGATCCTCGAGGAAGAGCTTCTTGTCCTCGTCGGGCATGTCGGCGATCTGCGCCTCGATCGACGCCGAGATCGGTACCACCGGGGCGCCTTCCTTCGCCGCATGGGCCTTCACTTCGGCGAGCATCCGCGCGGAGCCATCCTCGCCAACATTGGCGACATACATCGTCGGCTTCATCGTCAGCAGGAAGAGCGGCTGCAGCACGGCTCGCTCTTCCTTCGACAGCTCGGCGGTGCGCGCAGGGCGGCCTTCGTTCAGGACCTCGCGGACTTGCCGAAGGGCAGCAACGAGGCGCTGCGCTTCCTTGTCGCCGCCGCTCTGGGCGACCTTCTCGTTCTTCGCCAGCTGGCGCTCGACCGACTCGAGGTCGGCGAGCGCGAGCTCGGTGTTGATCGTCTCGATGTCGGAAACGGGATTCACCTTGCCCGCGACGTGCACGACGTTCGGATCCTCGAAACAGCGCACGACATGCGCGATGGCGTCGGTCTCGCGGATATTGGCGAGGAATTTGTTGCCGAGGCCCTCGCCCTTGGAGGCGCCCGCCACCAAGCCGGCGATATCGACGAACTCGACCACCGCGGGCACCACCTTCTGCGGCTGCGCGATCTCGGCGACCACGTCGAGGCGCAGGTCCGGCACCTCGACGATGCCGACGTTCGGCTCGATCGTGCAGAAGGGATAGTTCTCCGCCGCGATCCCCGCCTTGGTGAGCGCGTTGAAAAGCGTCGACTTGCCGACGTTCGGCAGGCCGACGATGCCGCACTTCAGGCTCATTTCTTACGGCCGAACAAGCCGCTGAGCAGGCCTTCCTTCTTCTCGGGTTCCTTCTTCTCGGGTTCCTTCTTCGGCGGCGGCGTCTTCTCTTCGGTATGCAGCTTGTTCATCGCGCCCTGCATATCGCCCGCGAGCATCTGCGGCAGCACGGCGAGCGAGTGGTCGATGGCGGCGTCGATCGCGCTCTTTTCCTCGGCCGGCGGCTTCTCCAGCACGTAGTCGGCGCCTTCGCGCCCGGCGGGCGGCTTGCCGACGCCCAGGCGCAGACGCCAGTACTCGTGCGTGGCGAGGCGCTGCGAGATGTCCTTCAGCCCGTTGTGGCCGGCGATGCCGCCGCCCTGCTTGACGCGCGCGACACCCGGCGGGAAGTCGAGCTCGTCGTGCACGACGAGGATCTCTTCCGGCTTTATCTTGAAGAACCCGGCGAGCATCTGCACCGGGCGGCCGCTCGCGTTCATGAAGCTCTGCGGCAGCAGGAGCCAGGCGCCCGC
>DASQAW010000438.1:0-2795 GCA_035635495.1 Burkholderiales bacterium | reverse complement strand
CGCCTCGAGCTCGTGGAAGCCGCAGGGCAA
This sequence comes from Burkholderiales bacterium, assembly GCA_035635495.1. Taxonomy (GTDB): domain Bacteria; phylum Pseudomonadota; class Gammaproteobacteria; order Burkholderiales; family SG8-39; genus SCGC-AG-212-J23. The sequence continues at coordinate 2,765 of DASQAW010000438.1, read as the reverse complement.
CGAGGAGCCGGTGCTGCGCATCCTGCTGCTGCTCGTCGCGACGATCGGGCTGCCGTACTTCCTGCTCTCCACCACGACCCCGCTCCTGCAGGCCTGGTACTGGCGGCGCTTGCAGAGCGCGGTGCCGTACCGCCTCTTCGCGCTCTCGAACTTTGCCTCGCTCCTCGCGCTGCTCGGCTTTCCGCTGCTGTTCGAGCCGGCGTTCGATCTGAAGCAGCTCGGCTGGAGCTGGTCGTTCGTGTATGCCGGCTTCGCAGTCCTCTGCGGGGCCGTGGCGCTGATGTCGGCCAACGGCTTTTCCGCCGCCAGCCAGGCGCGTGCGCCGGCCACGCCGGTCGCCATGCAGGACCAGTTGCTGTGGCTCGGCCTCTCGGCGATGGGCTCGGTCATGCTGCTGGCGGTGACCAATCACATCACGCAGAACATCTCCAGCGTGCCGTTCCTCTGGGTGCTGCCGCTCGCGTTGTATCTCGTCACCTTCATCCTCGCGTTCGACCACCCGCGCTGGTACGTGCGGCCGCTGTTCATCGCCTCGCTGCTCGCGCTGGTCCCGGCGATGGCGTACTACGTGCCCTCGCTCGAGCTGCGCGTCGCGGCGCCGCTCTATCTGGTCGGCCTGTTCTTCACCTGCATGTTCTGCCACGGCGAGCTCGCGCGCGCGAAGCCCGATCCGGTGCACCTGACGCGCTTCTACCTGATGATCTCGCTCGGCGGCGCGCTCGGCGCGGTGCTGGTCGCGATCGTCGCGCCGCTCGTGCTGCCGGGCTACTTCGAGCTCGGCATCACGCTGCTCGTGCTGTCGTTTGTCGTGGCGATGCGCCTGCGGCGACCCGTGCTGTGGGGCGGGGTGGCGGTGGCGGCGGCGACCACGGTGCTCGTCGTGCACGGGATGTTGGGCTACACGCTCGGCATGCGCGTGATGCAGCGCGACTTCTACGGCGTGGTGCGCACCGCCGATCATCCCGACCCGGTGCCGTACCGCTCCATGTATCACGGCGGCATCATGCACGGCGGGCAGCTCCTCGGCGACTCGTTCCGCAACACGCCGGCCGACTACTTCAGCCCGGGCTCGGGCTACGGCCGCGTCTTCACCTCGCTGCGCGAGCTGCCGCCGCGGCGCAAGCTCTCGGTCGGCGTCATCGGCCTCGGCGCCGGCGTGATCGCCGCGTGGATGCACCCGGGCGACCGCCTGGTGTTCTACGAGATCAGCCCGCGCGTCGTCGACATTGCGCACCGCGAGTTCACTTTTCTTTCGGATACTCCGGCAAAAACGGAAATCATCCTGGGGGATGGCCGCCTGTCGCTGGAGCGCGAGCCGCCGCGCGGCTACGACGTCCTCGGCATCGACGCCTTCGCGGGCGATTCGATCCCGATGCACCTCATCACGCGCGAGGCGATGGCGCTGTATGTGAAGCACGTCAAGCCCGACGGCGTGATCGTGTTCCAGGCGACCAACCGCTTCATCGATCTCCTTCCCGTGGTCAAGCGCCTGGCCGCCGAGTTCGGCATGGAGGCGGTCAACGTGTCCGACAGCCCGGAGGCCAGCGAGGGCCCGCAATACTGGTACTCGGCGACCGACCAGGTCATCGTCACGCGCAACCGCAAGGTGCTCGATCGGATGGATGACTTCACCGACGAGATCGAGGACCGGCCCGAGCTGCCGACCTTCACCGACTCGCACCACAACCTGCTGCGCATATTGAAGTGACGCGGAAGTTCAAGCAGGTCGACGCCTTCACCGACAAGCCGTTCCGCGGCAATCCCGTGGCGGTGGTGCTCGACGGCGAAGGCCTGGACGCGGCGGAGATGCAGCACATCGCGCGCTGGACCAACCTGTCCGAGACCACTTTCCTGCTGCCGAGCAAGGTCGCCGACTACCGCCTGCGCATCTTCAGCCCGACCCACGAGCTGCCCTTCGCCGGACACCCGACGATCGGCAGCGCGCATGCAGCGCTCGAGGCCGGCATCGTCAAGGGGCGGAAAATCAAACAGGAGTGCGGCGCGGGCGTGCTCGAGCTCAGTGTGGACGACGGCGTCATCTATGTGCGCTCGCCGGCGGTGAAGCTCGCGCCGCTCGAGAGCATCCCCAGCAAAGTGGGGATCGGGCTCGCGCCCGGCGCAGCGCTGCTGCGCGCGGACGTGGGGCCGGTGTGGCTGACCGGCGAGGTGAGCGATGCCGCCGCGCTGGCCGCGCTCAAGCCCGACATGAGCGCGCTGGCCGAGTGGAGTACTTTGCTCAACGCGAGCGGCGTCACCGTGTTCGCGAAGTCGGGCGAAGCCGGTTGCGCGTTCCACGTGCGCTCGTTCGCGCCGGCGCACGGCATCCCCGAGGACCCGGTTTGCGGCAGCGGCAACATCTGCGTCGCGGCCTGGCTGCGCCATTTCAAGCGGGCGCCCGCGAGCTACGCCGCGCGGCAGGGCATGCAGCTCGGCCGCGACGGCCGCGTGCACATGCGCGTGAGCGCGGAGGCGATCGAGCTCGGCGGGCGCGCCGTCACCTGCGTCGAAGGCGCCCTCAAGACCGCGTAGTGGACGGGCCTCGCTCCGCGGAGGCGTACTTCCATCTCGGCACGCGCCTCGCGCAGAGCGGGCGGCTCGGCGAGGCGATCGACGCCTAGCTGGAGGACGCAGGCCGACCTCTATCTCGACAGCGTTGGCTTCTCCGGCTTCAACACCGCGCTCTTGGCGCTCGAATGCGGCCTGCCCGTCGTCGCGCACGAAGGTCAGTACCTGCGCGGCCGCCTGGTGAGCGGGATGCTGAAGCA
>DASQAW010000437.1:0-10401 GCA_035635495.1 Burkholderiales bacterium | reverse complement strand
CCAAAGCCGAGTAATTCGGGGTCAGGGTCGTAATTATTGTTTCCATGCGGAAGCGCCCGCGTCCGGCGGCAATAATTACGACCCTGACCCCGAATTACGCTGCGAGAACGTCCGCTCGAAGATGTGCTCGGCGATGCGGTTCTTGAGGATCTCGATCGAGCCGCCGGCGATCATCCAGCCGCGGCAGCGGCGCAGGCAGTACTCGACGAGCGATTCCTGGCTGTAGCCCATGCCGCCCATCACCTGGAGCGATTCGTTCGCCACGTCGAAGCCGGCCTGGTTGCAGTAGGCCTTGGCGATCGCCGTCTCCTCCGGCGACGGCAGGCCGCGGTCGGCATTGGCCGCGGCGCGGTAGAGGAGCAGCTGCGCGGCGTCGAGCTTCATCTTCATGTCGGCGAACTTCCACTGCAGGCCCTGGAACTCGCACAGGAGCTTGCCGAACTGCCGCCGCTCGAGCGCCCAGGCGCGCGCCGCCTCGTAGGCATAGCGGCCGAGCGCGAGCGAGCGCGCGGCGTTGCCGATGCGCTCGACGTTGAAGCCCGCGATCTGCTTCTTGAAGCCGCCCTCGCCGAGGAGCACGTTCTCGTCGGGCACGCGCACGCCGTCGAGATAGATCTGCACCCATTCCTCGCCCGACATGAACTTGGACGCCTTCCCCAGCCGCACGTCCTTCTTCTCGATCAGCACCGAGCCGATGCCGCCGACGCCCGGGCCGAAGCGCAGGTAGACGAGGAACACCTCGGCGTACGCCGAGTGCGTGGTGAAGATCTTCGAGCCGCTGACGCGCCACGCGCCGCCGTCGCGGCTTGCGCTGGTCTTGAGATCGGTGACGGCCGACCCGGCGTCTGGCTCGGTCATGCCGACCGAGATCACCGCCTCGCCGGCGAGCAGGCGCCGGAGGTAGCGCTGCTTCTGCGCCGGAGAACCGTACTCGGCCAGCACGCGGATCGGCCCGAAGTTGCCCGCCTGCACGACATCCGCGCTGCGCGGGCACACCGATGCCACCGTCTCGATCGCGAGCACCGCGTCGAGGAGCGTGCCGCCCTGGCCGCCGTCGGCCTCCGGAATCGTGATGCCGACCAGGCCCTGCTTCGCCATGAGCTTCGCGACGTCCCATGGATAGCCGCTCGCGTGCGCGCGCTCCACTGCGTTTTCCGCCAATTCCCTTTTTGAAAAGCGCAGCACCGCATCGCGGAACTGCTCCTGCTCGGGCTTCAGCGCGAAGTCCATTCCACCGTTCCCCTCCAAGACAAACTCACGGCCATTCCGCGCGATGCGTGCCCAGCGCCACCGGCGGCCGGTCCCAATGGCCCGGCGTTTGAGAAAGCTGGATCACCGGAGCGAGATACCGCAGCTGCCCGATGGGCGAATCCATTTCGGCGCAGTACCCGGCGAGCTCCGCCGCCGGGACATCCGCTTCGACGCCGCTTGCCGCCACCATGCCGCGATCGACGATCCACTGCCCGACGCGCGCGAGCGCCACGCGCACGAGCCAGCTCCCGCCTTCGCGCGCGCGGCGCTCGAGCGCGACCGCCGCGCCGTACGCCATCAAATATCCGCTCACGTAATCGATCGCCGACACCGGCATCAGCTTCGGCGCCTTGCCGTCGCCCGAGGCGTGCGCCATGCCGCTCACCACCTGCACGATGCTGTCGAAGCCGCGCCGCGTGTGCCAGGGCCCCGTCTCGCCCCACGCGGAGAGCGACACGCAGACCATCCCCGGACGCAGCGCGGCGAGCGCCTCGGGCGAAAAGCCGCGCGCCGCGAGCGCGCCGGGGCGGTAGGACTGCGAGAAGACATCGGTCTGCTTCACCAGGCTCTTGAGCAGGTACGCGCCTTCTGCCGTCCTGAGGTCCAGGCGCGCGGAGAGCTTGCCGATGCCCGTATCGATCTCCACGAGCCCCGAGTCGGGAAGGTGCTCGGCGCTGATCTTGAGCACATCGGCGCCGTGCTCGGCGAGGCTCTTCGCGCAGGTTGGGCCGGCGAGGACGCGCGTCAGATCGAGCACGCGGATGCCCGCCAGCGGCCGCGTCGCGGCTCGCGGCTTTTCCGGCGGCGCTTCGCCGATGCGCGTGATCTCGACGAGCGGCTGCTCCGCCCCTGCTTCCGCCTGCGGATGCCGCAGCCAGTCGTCCGCGCTGCGCACGAAGCCGGCGCAGCCGCCCGCGCCGTGGATCGCGTCCTCCAGCGCCTCGCCGACCCACTCGGCTGCCTTTTCCTCGGCTTGCCGCCGGTCGGCCGGCGCGTGCAGCACCTTGAGCGCGGCGTCGCGGTGATTCGGGAAGTTGCAATGGATGCTGATCCACCCGTCGCGCACGGGATAGAACCCGCTCAACGCATCCCACGGCGGCGGCAGCGGCTCGCCGTTGATCCGCAGGTAGCGGGCGCTGCGCAGCGACAGCGCCGCGCGGCGCACGTCGACCGCGACGCTTTGCGGCGGCAAGCCGCGCAGCTCGCCGTAGCGCGCCACCGCCACGCCGAGCGCCGCGAGCGCCGTAGCGCCAGCCTCGCCGACGCGGTACGGCGTCGGCAGCACCGGATCCTCGCCGGTGATGCGCGCCGACTGCGCGGCCGTTAGAAGTTCATCCATCATTCCGGTTTTGCCGCGTGGCGGACGCGGCGCAGTTGCTAGCCTAACGCGTCGGCTTAAAACCCGGAATTACTTCTTCAGCACCAGACGCGCGTCGACCGCGACGACGCCTTGCGCTTTGACGATCAGCGGATTTACTTCCGCTTCCCGCACCGGCTGCCCGGGAATGAGCGCCACACGCGAGAACGCCGATACCGCGCGCGAGAGCGCCGCGACATCGCCCGACGCCATGTTCCGGTAACCGCGGATGACGGCAAGGCCTTTCACCTTCCCGGCCAGCTCCTCCGCCTCTGCGTCGGTCACCGGCGCGAGCGCGACCGCGAAGTCCTTGTAAAGCTCGGCGAGCGTGCCTCCCGTCCCGACCAGCACCAGCGGCCCCACCACCGGATCGTCGCGATAGCCGACGATCGCCTCCGCGAGGCCGTGCTCCATCCTCTGGACGAGCACGCGCTGCTGTCCCATGCGCTTCGCGCAGGCGGCGAGCTCAGCACCATCCTGGATGTTGAGCGCGACGCCGCCCGCTTCCGTCTTGTGCTCGACGTCCATGCGCTTCACCGCCACCGGGTACGGCACCGAGTGCGCGAAGTGCGGTGCTTCCGCGATCGCCTGCTCCACCACCGGGATGCCGAGTGCCTCCATCACGGCGAAGGGACTCGGGGACCGCGCCCGAATTAGTTCTGGCACCGAGCCCAGACTAATTCCGGTCCTGACCCCGAATTGCTCTCGGGGGGCGCGCCAGGCGAAGAACGCGGCGAAGGCGTCTGCGCAGGCTTCCGGCGTGCGAAAGGCCGGGATGCCGCGCTCGGCCAGGAGCGCGAGCGAGCGCTCGGCATGCGGCGTGAGGAACGCCGCGAGCGGCTTGGCCGTGCGCTGCGCCTGGATGATCGGCTCGACGGCGAGCTCGGGATGGAACTGCGCCGACGAGCCGACCGCCGCCAGCACCGCGTCGCAGTCCGGCGAGCGGAGCAGCTGCTCGAGCGTCGCGCGGTAGCTGTCCTTCGTCGCCGTCATCGTCAGGTCGTCCATCGAGGCCAGCGCGATGCCGTGCAGGCCCAGCCGATCGACCACGCTCGCGGCGCCGCCGCCGGTGGTGGTGACCACTGCCACACGCGCCGGACGCGTCAGTCCCGGTGGTTCCCTGCCGGCAAGCAGCGGCGGGATCTCGACCAGCGTCTCCAGCATGTCGACGCGCACGATGCCGCAATCGCGAAAGTAGGCGTCGAGCGCGACATCCATCCCGGCGAGCGCGCCGGTATGCGTGCGCGCGAGCTCGACGCCGAGCGCCGAGCGGCCGAGCTTGTAGACGACGATCGGCTTGCCGGCCGCGTGCGCCTTGCGCGCGGCGCGCGCCAACCGCTCGGCGTCGCGCACGGTTTCCAGGAAGAGCGCGATCACCTTCGTGTCCGCATCGTCCACCAGCAGCTCCACGAGCTCGGCTACGCCGAGGTCGGCTTCGTTGCCGACCGAGACGAGCTTCGCGTACCCGAGGCCGCGCGCCGCGCCGCGCGAGAGCAGCGTGCCGAGCATGGTGCCGCTCTGGGATACCAGGCTCGTGCTGCCGGCGGGCAGCGCGTCGGCTTCGAGCACCGCATTGACGGTCAGCGCGAATCGGCCGGGCAGATTGACCACGCCCATGCTGTTTGGGCCCAGCAGTCGCACGCCGAGCGCCTTCGCGCGCTCGACCAGCCGCCCCTGCCGCTCCGCGCCGTCGGTGCCGGCGTCGGCGAAGCCGTTGCTGTATACGGTCGCCACGGTCACACCCTTGGCGGCGCAATCCTCCAGCGCGGGCTCGACGTCTTCCACCATGATGAACGCATGGTCGATCTCCACCGGCGCGTCGGCGAGGCGCCGATACGCCCGCTCGCCCAGCACCTCGTCGCGCGTGGCGTTCACCGGCACGACGCGGCCGGTGTAGCCGTGCTTGCACAGGAAGCGCTGCGGGCGGGCGGTGTTCTTGCGCGCGTCGCCTGAAGCGCCGATGAGAGCGACCGCGCGCGGCGCGAAGAGCGCCTGCGCTAGGCGCATTCCAGCTTCCAGAGCCGCGCGAGCAGCGACTGCGCGCCCTGTTTGCCGAGCACGGGGAAAGCGAGCTCGCGAAACTTGTCTTCCAGCTCCGCGTCGCTGAGCGGCATGTCCGGGTCGCCCTTGCGCGTCGGCTGCAGCAGCTCCTCGCGCCGGCCGCGCGCCGTGATCGCCACGCGCGCCGCACGCTGGCGCGGGAAGGTCGCGTCGAGCTCGGGATCCAGCGCCACGGAAACCTTCTCCATCAGCGCGCGCGTTGCGCGGTCGCTCAGGCGCGCGGGTTCGAAAGCGGCCAGGCGTACGCTGCCGTGCGTGAGTGCGGTGGCGACCACGTACTTCATCGAGAAGCGCGCCTCGGCCGGCGTGCGCGGCTGCGCGTAATGCGCCACCTCCACCCCGGCGCGGTAGGTGCCGACGTCGATGCGCTCGATGTCTTCGGTTTTCAAATGGTACTTTTGCTTCAAGGCGAGCGCGCCATCGATGGCTGCAAACGTATGCCCGCAGCAGGCGTGGTTTTTGAAAGTCATGCGCGTGATGTGGAAGTCGCGCCCCAGTCCGGCAAGCGCCTTTTCCCAGTCGGGGTTGTCGCCCATCGCGCGGCCGAAGCCCACTTCGCCCTCCAGCACGTCGAGCGAGCCGGTGACCCCTTCGCGCGCGGCGAGCGCCGCCGTCACGCCCGCCTCGGCGGCGCGCCCGGCGTGCAGGGGCTTCGACATGGAGTCCATGCGAAACGCCTGCTGCAGCCCGGCGGCGAATGTGGTCACCGTGGCGAGCGCATGCGCAAACTGGTCTTTATCGAGCTTCAACCATTCCGCTGCAGCAGCGCAGGCTCCGAAACAGCCGATGGTGCCGGTGTTGTGCCAGTAGTGGTAATGCGCGCGGCCCATCGCCGCACCGATGCGCGTCGAGATCTCGTAGCCGACAATCACCGCACGGAGGAAGTTCGGGCGCTCGAAGCCGAGCGCGTGCGCCGCGGCGATGGTCGGCGCGCCCGGGTGATAGATACCGTCGCGGTAGATGTCGTCGACCTCCACCGTGTGCGCCGCGGTGCCGTTGATGAGCGCCCTGGTCCGGGGGTCACTACCCTGCAACGCCCTTTTGAGCAGCGTGACCGGCGCGACGACACTGCCGGGAAGGAGCGCGGCGTGCCAGTCGATGACCGCGCGCCGTGCGTGGTGCGCGACCTCTGCTGGTATCGCCTGCGCGCGCCAGCCCGCGGCCCAGGCGGCGAAGCGCTCGACGACGTGCATTTAAGTCTTGGCGCAGGCGCAGTCGACGCGCGCTTCCCATTCCGCGGGGCTTACTCTCCCCTTCAGCGACTTGGACTTGAGCGGCGGGTAGTCCTTGTCGGGCGCGAGTTCGGGATAATGCTTGCGGAGGTTCGTGACCCTGGCTTTGCTCATGCGCGCAATGTACCTCGGTTTATGCGTCGCGGCGCCTGCGGACGCCGCGTGGCGTACACTCATCCGCTCTCGGGAGAACACCATGCGGCTCCAAGTCCTTGCCCTCCTCCTCACGCTCTGCGCCTTGCCAGCGGCCGCTGAAACGGTGCGCATCTATGTCACCAACAGCGCCGGCGATAGCGTGCATGTCATCGACCCGGCGACGCAGAAGGTGGTGCAGGTGATCCCGGGCATCGAAGGCGCCCACGGCATCGACTTCTCGCCCGATGGCAAGCGTGTCTACGTGAGCAACGAGTCCGACCGCACGCTCGATGTCTTCGACCGCGCGAGCGGCAAGCTCGTGTCCAAGGTCAAGCTGAGCGGCCACCCGAACAACATCGCGACGACCAAGGACGGCGGCCGGGTAGTGGTCGGCATCGCCGAGGATCCGGGCGCGCTGGACGTGATCGATACCGCGGCGTTGAGCCTCGCGAAGACCATCCCCGTGAACGGGCGCCTGCACAACGTGTACGTCACGCCGGACAACAAGTACGTGATCACCGGATCGATCCGCACCAAGGTGCTGACCGTGATCGACTTGGCGAGCGAAAAGGCGGCATGGGAGCTACAGCTCGACGAGGGCGTGCGCCCGATGGCGATGGAAAAGGCGCCCGACGGCTCGGTTCGGCGGATCTTCGTGCAGCTGTCGAATCTGAACGGCTTCGCCGTGGTCGATTTCGCGGCGCGCAAGGAAGTCGATCGCATCAAGCTGCCGGACAACGGCTTCGGCGTGCAGGAGCGCCGGTTGGACTCGCCCTCGCACGGCATGGGCGTCGCGCCCGATAACAAGACACTCTGGGTCACGAGCATCTCCGCCAACGCGGTCTATGCCTACTCGCTGCCCGAGCTGAAGCTCCTCGGGCACGCCGCGCTGCCGGCGCTCAAGCTCGACGGCCGCAAGCCGATCAGCGCGGTGCCGAACTGGGTGACCTTCACGCCGGACGGCAAGCTCCTCTACATTTCCAATGCCGCCGCGCGTTCCGTGTCGGTGATCGATACCGGCAGCATCAAATTGATCGCCACGGTTCCCGTGGGCGAGGTGCCGAAACGCATCAACACCCTGGTGCTGCGCTAGCCGCCGCGCACCCAGCGGGCAAGAATTTTCCAGCCCGCGTCGTCCCGGCTCTCGAATTGCCGGCCGCCGGAGTGGTAGGCGCTGCCGCCGGCCTCGGGCGCGAGCGGATGCAATAGCAGCAGGCTCTGCTCGGGCTTCCCCGGTACGACCAGGCGCGACACCATGGCGAAGTTTTTCCGCGACTGCTCTTCGCTCCAGAAATTTGCACCGGGCGCGAGCGGCTCCAGCTTGAAAGCGTTGTTGCTGCGCTCGGCATGGCAGACGAAGCAGCGCGCGTGACCGGCGCGCTTTTCAAGAAAGACCGGCTCCACCTGCGTCTTGAAGTATTGGTAATCGAGCGTTTGCGCCCCCGCCGGTGGGACGCTCAGCACCAACAAGACCACGCCAACGAAGTTCCAGCCCATCGCCTGTCCTCCTCGTGAGCGCATCGTACTCGAGGACCGCGGACGTCGCCGGCAACGTGCGCCGGCGTCGCGAGGCAATCAGCCTTTCGCTTCGCTGTCGCTTTGCAGGGCGGATCGGGTCATGGCCGGCGCGCTCACGGGCACGAAGAACGTGTTCTCCCGCAGTGCCATGATCTGCGTCATCACGTCCATTGCGTAGTACTGGACGAAGGCGAACGCCGCCAGGGCAATGAGGGTGATGGTCTTCACCCTTTGCCACCAGCGTACCGCAGGTTGATCCGCGGCCTTGCGCGCGGCCATTTCCTCGACGTACGCTTTGACGTCCTCGCGGGTCCGGAGGCTGCGGCCGGAGGCCTGTTCCAGGTACCGGATCAGCTCTTCCCGCGATGCTGGCTGTTCTTGTTTCTTGGCCATACTGGAATTGAATATCCGGACGAAGAATTGGTACAGATCGTCCGGTCCGAAACCGGTGCGGACGTGTGCGTGAACGCACAGGATTCCTACTCAGAATAGGTCAATGCGCATCGAGTTGCTCACATGGGAGCAGGCGGAGGCGGTCGCGGCGCCGATCCGCTTCGCCATCTTCGTGCAGGAAAAGCAGCCGGGGGGCGTCGAGCTCGACCAGCACGACAGGGACAGCGTGCACGCGGTTGCCTACGACGACGGCGGTAAGGCCATCGGCACCGCCCGGCTCCTGCCCGACGGCCAGATCGGCCGCATGGCGGTAGTGAAGGACTGGCGCCGGCGCGGCGTCGGCGGCGAGCTGCTCGACGCCCTCATCGCCGAGGCGCGCAAGCGCGGCCTCTCCGAGGTGCGCCTCTCGGCGCCCCTGCAGGCGCTCGAGTTCTACCGCAGCCAGGGGTTCACCCCCGACGGCAAGATCCGCGAGGTCGACGGCGTGCTGCAGCAGGCGATGCGCAAGCCGCTGCTCGGCGGCTGAAACCGGCCGCGGAACGTGCGGAGTGTGCCGTAGTGCACACGTGAATATTCATCCGCACGGCGGCGTGGTACGTCCAATCGGGTAGATTCACCGGGGGGCTGTCACACAGGGGGAAACATTCCGGACCTTCCGGAGCTGAAGGCGCTGGGCCGCTACAGCATCGAGCGCACGCTCGGTACGGGGGCCATGGGCGTCGTCTACGAGGGCGTCGACCCGCGCCTCGGGCGCCGCGTCGCCATCAAGACCATCCTGAAGAGCCTGCTCGACGAGAACACGGCCAAGGACTACTCCCTTCGGTTCGTGCGCGAGGCGCAGGCCGTCGCGCGGCTCAACCATCCGAACATCGTCCAGGTGTACGACTTCGGCGAGGAAGGCGACATCGCCTACCTCGTCATGGAGTTCATCAAGGGCAGGGAACTCAAGGCCTCCTTCGAGGCGAACGAGCGCTTCGACCTGAAGGAGGCGGTGCGCATCATGGGCGAGCTGTGCGACGCGCTCGATTTTGCGCATAACGCCGGCATCATCCACCGCGACATCAAGCCGGCGAACGTGATGCTCGACGCGCAGGCGCGCACCAAGCTCACCGACTTCGGCGTGGCGCGCGTGCAGGACTCGGACAAGACATCAGTGGAGCGCACGCAGGCGGGCACGATGGTCGGCACGCCCGCGTACATGTCGCCCGAGCAGATCACCGGCGGCAACATCGACAAGCGCAGCGACGTGTTCTCCGCCGGCGTCATCCTGTACCAGTTCCTTACGGGCGAAAAGCCGTTCACCGGCGGCGGCGCGTGGACTGTGGCGAAGAAGATCCTCCAGGAAGAGCCGCCGCTGCCGTCCTCGCTGAACAACGCCATCACGCCGCTCTTCGACGCGGTGGTGAACAAGGCGCTGGCGAAGAATCCGGAGCAGCGCTTCCAGTCGGCGCGCGACCTCGCGGCGGCGCTGAACGCGGCGCTCGAAGGCAAGGTCACGCAGGACGATGCCGACAAGACGGTCGCGCAGATCCTCCCCCAAACCGCGCCCGTCCCTCGAACAGATGGCTCGCAAACCGCCAGCACGGAGGAAGTCGAGCTCGAGTTCTGGCGCGCGATCAAGGACGGCACCGACCCGGACGACTTCGAGCTCTACGTCAAGCAGTTCCCCACCGGAATCTACGCCGCGCTGGCCAAGAGAAAGATCGCGAAGCTGCGCGGCCTGCCGCTCGAGGAGAGCGGCGCGAGGGCCATCGATCAGGAAAAGACGGAGCTGGAGGAGGCGGCGCGGCGCGAGGCCAAGGCCAAGGCGAAGCTCGAAGCCGAGAAGGCGCGGCTCGAAGCCGAGATGGCGCGCCGGGAAGTGGAGTACGAGAAGCGCGTGGCGGAGGCGGAGGCGAAGCCCGCGAGCAAGCGCCTCGCGATCGGGCTCGCCGCGACCGTCGGCGCAGTGGTGCTCGCCATTGCCGGCGCGGTGATCTTCTTCCTGCCGAAGGAAGACCCCGAGGCCGCCGCCAGGCTGCAGTCGATGCAGAAGGAGCTCGAGCAGGCGAAGCAAAAGGAACAGCAGGCACGCATCGCGCTCGAAAAAGCGCGCGCAGCCGAGGCCCAGGCCAAGAAGTCAGGGGACCTTGCCAAGCAGAAAGCCCTCGCCGAGGCGCGCGCGAAGGCCGAGGCCGAGGCGAAGGCGCATGGCGACGCGACCAAGGCGGCCGAACAGCAGAAGCTCGCCGCCGAAAAGGCTGCGCGGGCCAGGGCCAAGACCGACACTGCAGCCAAGACAAAAGCGGATGCCGAGGCGCAGGCCAAGGCCAAGGCCGCCGAGGAGGCGAAGACCAGTCCCGCCGCCGACGCCAATCCGTTCCAGACCGCCAAGGCGCTGGACCGCGCGGGCAATGGCAAGGAGGCCGTGAAGGCGTACATGGCGGCGGTGAAGACGGGAAACTGCGACGCCGC
>DASQAW010000436.1:0-3717 GCA_035635495.1 Burkholderiales bacterium | reverse complement strand
CGCGGTCAACCTGCTAGCGCGAAACGGCGCCGCCGAGGTCGAGGTCATGCTCTAGAATTTGCGCCCATGCTCCCGACAACGAACGAAGCCCGCGCCTACCCGCCGGTTGGCTCGCGCTGGAAGGACCTCGACCGGCGCGTGAAACGCACCATCCAGGTCGTGCGCCTCGACACGGCCAAGCGCCGCGTCCGCATCCACTGCATCGAGACCGACGTGCTCTCGTGGGCCAAGCCCGAGCGCTTCGGCAAGAGCGGCGGCTACATCCGCATTCAGTCCAAGTAACGCCGCCCCGAGCCGGCCGCGTCGCGCGCCGGCGGCTCCGACTTGTCGCCCGGCTCGCCGGCGGGGCCGGTCTCCTCCAGGATCAGGTCGACGATGCGGAGAAAAATCTCGCGCGGCGGCTTGGCCTCCTCGGCAATCCACTTGTCGATATCGGCGCGCGGCACCTGCAGGACCTTCGACAACCGGTCGCGCCCGCCGAGCAGCTCCGCCGCCTTCTGCAAAGCCCTGCTGTAGACACTGGCAGCCATGCCGCGATGATTGCGTAACTGCCGGGGCCGCACAATCGCCGAGGCCCCGACAGTTCGCGGCCGGTAAATTCCGACAGGAAATGCCCGACGCTAGTTCGAGGCGCCGGACTTCTCGAGGTGCAGCAGGACGATCTCCACGGCGGCGAGGAACACCATCTGCGGCGGATCGTCGCGGCCTTCAAGCCAGGACTGCAGGCTCGACTCCGAGACGCCGAGGTGATTCGCGAGTTGCGGCACGCCGCCGAGGATCAGGCATGCGCGGTGCAAGGCGCGCGCGTGCGTCGTCTGCCTCGAGGGCGGCGCGGCCGGGCAATCGGCCTTTGCGGTGGAGGCGCGCATGCACCATCTTGCGACAGCAGCCGCGCCGGCTCAAGTCGCGGAGCGGCAATCGTGCGTGTCAATTTTCATGGCATAGCGACGTCGAGCGAATGCGCAGCAGCGGTCGCTCAAGCGGAGACCCGGGTACGGGGCTTGCTGCGCTCAGGGGTTGCGCTAGTCGAGCCAGGCCGGCGACGCCGAGGCATCCTTCGCCGGCGGCGCGTCGGCCGGCCCCGAGGCGTCTGCAATGCCGGTGTCGTCGATGATGAGATCGACCACGCGCAAGAACACCTCGCGTGGCGGCTTGCCCTTGTCCGCGATCCATTTCTCGACCTCGGCGAGCGGCACCTGCAGCGTGCGCGAAAGCTTCTCGCGTCCGCCGAGCAGCTCCGCCGCCTTGCGCACCGCGCGGCTGTAGACGCTAGGAGCCACGAAGCACCTCGAGGAGGTGCCCGACGGCGAGCGGTTTGGTGAAGTGGTGAGCGAAGGCCGAGCCGGGCTCGACGTCGCGGCCGGTGACCGCGATCAGCAGTACGTCGGTGCCCCAGGGCGCGCGCCGGATCCGCTCCGCCAGCTCATAGCCCGACATGCCGCTCATGCCGATGTCGAGGACGGCGGCATCCGGCTTGAGCTCGGCGCCCACGCGCAGCGCCTCGTCGCCGCTCCCTGCCTTCTGCACCTCGTGGCCGGCCATGCGCAGGAGCGCGGTTAGCGTGTGCGCGGCATCGGCGTTGTCGTCGACCACGAGGATGCGCAGCACGCGCTCGGCCGACTTCATGCGCACCACGGCGCGCACCGCGTCGCGGAATTCGACCGCGGCCTTCTCCGCGCCCGCGCGCTGCTGGAGCCCCGGCAGATCGATGTAGGCGACGGCGCCCAGCGCCTCGCACGCCTCGCGCATCGCGCCGAGCGCGGAATCACCGAGCTGCGTAGGGATGGCGCGGCAGCAGATGAACGGAATCGCGCTGGTCGGCTTATAAGCCTTGACGCACTCGAGGAAGCGCAGCATTTGAGAGCCCTCGAAGTGCTGGCCGCAGACGATCGCGTCGATCGCGAGGTGGCGCGCCGCGGCGGCGGTCTGCAGCAGATCGAGCCCCTCGCTCAGCGTGTGCACCGGGACCAGCGCGAACTCCCCGCCGAGGACGCGCGTCAGCACGGCGTAGCCATCGGCGTTATCGGCGATGAGCACGCGCCGCTTCGCCGGCTGCGCCTCGGCGGTGCCGCCCGCCGCGGGCTTCTTCCCGTCGAGGATGATCTCGAGCACGGCTTCGAAGATCGGCTCGGGCGGAAACGCCTGGCCCGCGAGCCATAGCGCGAGGTCGTGCGGATGCACGCCGAGCGCATCGGCGAGGGTTTCGCGGCTCCCCTTGATGGCCAGCGCGCGCTTTAGCAGGCGCGCCGACGTCTGCGCGTCGAGGTGATCGTTTCCCACGTATTGGCCCGAAGATTGCCGTACGCGACACGCGCGCGCAACGTGTGCGCGGCAATCTGCCAAGTTTGTCGGGAATTTCCTTACTGAACGCGGGCGGCGCTATTGCTGCGCCGGTCTGCCGACCTTGATCGCTCCGGGAAGGCTCTGCTCGACCGTCGCGTCGAGGTCGATCTGGTGGCGCACGAACTTGGCGAGCGCCAGCACGAACTTCAGGCGATCGATGGCGATGCGCTCGGGATACTCCTGCATGGCGAGCTGCAGCTGCTCCTCGATCTGCAGGAGCTTGAATTTGAGGTCCGGCGGCGGGGAAAGCATCTTGCGTCAGACGCGCCGCAGCCGCGTGCCCGCCTCGCTCTCGGCGTCCGGCTTGGGGAAGAGCGCGTTGCGCTCGGCTTCCGCGCGGATGTAGCGCACCAGCGCGATGATCATGCGCTGGCGCTCCTTGGTCAGCGTCTTCGGAAACTCGGCGAGCGTGAGCTGCGCCTGCTCCTCGATCTGATCAAGCTTCTGGCTGAATTCGTCGAGTTCCATTTGTTCTTGGCCCTGCGAAACGGCCCTACAGTAGCCTTCCCGGCGTGGCCGCGCAGTCGCTGAACCCTGGCGGCTTCATGTAGTACTACGACTACAACGCGTTGATTTGCCGGGCCTTCAGTTGCCGAGGTGGAGCTTGAGAAGCTGGCGCGACAACGGATCTTCGTCGTCACGCAAGAAAGTGTAACTGCGGTAGACGCGCCGCGCCGGGTTGGTTTTAACTCCGCGCATGCGCTGCCGCCAAGTGCTGATCGTCGAGGACAACGTCGATCAGGCGCAGACGCTGCGCCTCTTCCTCGGCATGATGGGCCACCGCATCGCGGTCGCGGCGAGCGGGCCGGCGGCGATCGAAGCCGCGCGGCGGCTGCGGCCCGAGGTGGTGCTCCTCGACATAGGGCTGCCCGGCCTCGACGGCTTCGAGGTCGCGCGCCAGATCAAGCACGAGCACGGCGACGCCGTGCGCATCATCGCCGTCAGCGCCTACGGCAGCGAGAACGATCGCCGGCAGTCGTTCGACGCGGGCTGCGAGCTGCATCTCGTCAAGCCGGCCGACCCGCGCTTCATCGACAGCCTGCTCGGCGGCTAGCGCGGCTTCAGCACGCTCAGCCGCCGCAGCAGCGATTGCGGGTCATAGGGCTTGGCGATGAAGTGGTGAAAGCCGCTGAGCCTCGCCATCTCGCGCTCCTTTTCGCTGCTGTAGGCAGTGACGGCAATGAGCAGCGGCCGGTGCTCGCCGTACACCTCGGTCAGCTCTTCCGCCAGATCGAAGCCGCTGCGGTCGGGCAGGCCGATGTCGAGCAGGATCACGTCGGGCACGAACTGCGCGACCGCCGCCGGCACCTCGGCGCCTCGGCGCAGCATCTGCACGTCCATGCCCTCGGTGCGGCACAACGCGCCCAGCGTGAC
>DASQAW010000435.1:0-7678 GCA_035635495.1 Burkholderiales bacterium | reverse complement strand
CTATTCGACCGCCCGGCGCGCGAGCGAGCACCTGCTCAAGCGCGTGCCGGGGGTGTGGGAGCTCGCGCGGCGCGCCGAGGAGCACATGAAGGGCATGGTGACGCCCTCGACGCTGTTCGAGGAGTTCGGCTTCAACTACATCGGTCCGATCGACGGCCACGACCTCGATGCGCTGATTCCCACGCTGCAGAACATCAAGAAGCTGAAGGGCCCGCAGTTCCTTCACGTGATCACCCGCAAGGGGCAGGGTTACAAGCTCGCCGAGGACGATCCGATCGCCTACCACGGCCCGGGCAAGTTCAATCCCGCGGAAGGCCTGAAGAGCGTGAGCGGCGCGAAGCCCACGTATTCGCAGATCTTCGGCGACTGGCTGTGCGACATGGCGGCGCGCGACCCGCGCGTCGTGGGCATTACCCCGGCCATGCGCGAAGGCTCCGGCATGGTGCGCTACTCCGAGCTCTATCCCGAGCGCTACTTCGACGTCGGCATCGCCGAGCAGCACGCGGTGACTTTCGCCGCCGGTATCGCCGCCGAAGGCATGCGGCCGGTGCTCGCGATCTATTCGACGTTCCTGCAGCGCGGCTACGACCAGCTGATCCACGACGTCGCGATCCAGAACCTGCCGGTGGTGTTCGCGCTCGACCGCGGCGGCCTCGTCGGCGGCGACGGCGCGACCCACAACGGCGCTTTCGACTACGCTTATTTGCGCGCGGTGCCCAACCTCACGGTCATGGCGCCTGCGGACGCGAACGAGTGCCGCCAGATGCTCACGACGGCGATGAGCCTGAATTCGCCCTCGGCGGTGCGCTACCCGCGCGGCGCCGCGGTGGGCGAGGCCGGCAAAGAGCTGAGCACGCTGCCCGTCGGCAAAGGCCAGATCCGCCGCCAGGGCAAGGGCGTCGCGATCCTCGCCTTCGGCGCGATGTTGAAACCGGCGCTCGAAGCCGCCGCGGCTCTCGATGCGACCGTCGCCAACATGCGCTTCGTCAAGCCGCTCGACACGGCGCTCGTCAAGCAGCTAGCCGGGACGCACCATCTGATCGTCACCGTGGAAGAGCACCAGGTGATGGGCGGCGCGGGCAGCGCCGTGTGCGAGGCGCTTGCTTCACTCGGCATCGAAAAGCGCGTGCTCCTGTTGGGTTTGCCCGATCGCTTCATCGACCACGGCGACCCGGCACGCCTGCTGGCATCGGTCGGCCTCGATGCCGAGGGCATCCGCGCGTCCATTGCAAATGCAATGTCCGAGTAATTTACTCGGATGTTAAAATCATCCCTATGAAAGCTCGCGATCTGCAGAACATCCCCGACGTCCAGGCGAGCCCGGACTCGCGCAAGCTCGCGATCGACCAGGTCGGGATCAAGGCGATCCGCCACCCGGTGCGCATCATGGAGCGCTCGGGCGGCGTGCAGCACACCATCGCCAGGTTCAACATGTACGTCGGCCTGCCGCACCACTTCAAGGGCACGCACATGTCGCGCTTCGTGGAAATTCTCGAAGCGCACGAGCGCGAGATCACCGTCGAGACCTTCCAGGTGATGCTGCGCGAGATGGTCGACAAGCTCGAGGCGGAGGAGGGCCGCATCGAGATGGCCTTCCCCTATTTCATCGAGAAGAAGGCCCCGGTGTCCGGCGTGAAAAGCCTGATGGACTACGAGGTCGTCTTCACCGCCGAGGTGAAGAAGAAGCGGCACAGCTTCAGCATGAAGGTGCTGGTGCCGGTGACGAGCCTTTGCCCCTGTTCGAAGAAGATCTCGGAGCGCGGGGCACACAACCAGCGCTCGCACGTGACCGTCACCGCGCGCACCAACGACTTCGTCTGGATCGAGGAGCTCGTCGATCTCTGCGAGAAGCAGGCCTCGAGCGAGCTCTACGGCCTGCTCAAGCGTCCGGACGAGAAGTACGTCACCGAGCGCGCCTACGACAACCCGAAGTTCGTCGAGGACCTGGTGCGCGACGTGGCGGCGGTCCTTAACCTGGATGAGCGCATCGAGGCCTATGTGGTCGAGTCGGAAAACTTCGAGTCGATCCACAACCACAGCGCCTACGCGCTGATCGAGCGCGACAAACGCTCACCCTAGCGTTCGTGGTCGCACTGCTGGGCATGAGCGCCGCCGAGGCCCAGGATTTCGCCGCACAGAGGAGCCGGATGATCGCGGAGGTCGAGGCGACGTATGCCGAGACGCGCCGCGAGACCGGCCTTGTCGCCATGTCGCCCGCCGTGCGCGCGGCGATGAGCAAGGTCGAGCGCCATCGCCTCGTGCCGCGCGAGCAGCAGGGCTCGGCCTACGCGAACCGGCCGCTGCCGATCGGCAGCGGACAGACCATCTCGCAGCCCTACATCGTCGCGCTCTCCACCGATTTGCTCGCGCCGAAGCCGGACCACGCGGTGCTGGAGGTCGGCACCGGCTCGGGCTACCAGGCGGCGGTGCTGGCCGAGGTCGTCAAGCAGGTCTACACCATCGAGCTGATCGAGGGCCTCGGCCGCGCGGCGGCGCAGCAGCTCGCCCAGATGGGCTACCGCAATGTCGAAGTGCGCATCGGCGACGGCTACGCCGGCTGGCCGGAGAAGGCGCCGTTCGACGGCATTGTCGTGACCGCCGCAGCCCCACGCATCCCGCCGGCGCTCGTGGCACAGCTCAAGCCGGGCGGCCGGATGGTCATCCCGGTTGGCGGCGACGGCTTCATCCAGTACCTGAAGCTGGTGACCAAGCGCGCCGACGGTGGCGTGGACGAGCGCGACATCATTCCCGTGCGCTTCGTCCCGCTGGTTCCTGGACCGCGCTAGAAGCGCTGGATCAGCGTCATCGTGCCGCCGTCGCGCTGCATCTGCACGCGGTTGAGGAAGCTCATGCCGAGCAGCGCCTGGTCGAGGCCGGCGCCGACGTGCACCGTGGCGTCGACGTTGTGCAGCTCGATGCCGCCGATTCTCACCGCGTCGAGCTTGACGACATAGACCTGCGCGACGCCGTTGGCGGTGCGCGTCTGCCCAAGCTGCCCGGCGCGGTAGTCGATGCCGAGGCGCTCGGCGTCGCGCTGCGGCAGAGCGATGAAGGTCGCGCCGGTATCGACGACGAAACGCACCGGCAGGCCGTTCACCGTGGCGTCGGCGAGGAAGTGGCCGCGCGAGTCGGCGGCGAGGACGGCCTTGCCGCGGCCGCTCGCCATGGCGGCGGCGCTGCGGTAGTGCTGGCCGCGCTCGAGCACCCGCTTCCTGCCGTCGATCTCGACGGTGGCGCGGTCGTGCTCGACCTCGATCACCGTGATGCCGCGCCAGCTCTGCCCGACCTTGACGGTCTTCGGATCGCCGCCGTCGACCGCGAGCACCACCGCGCTTCGGCCGATCACGCCGATCAGCGAAACCTCGGCCGCACCGGCGGCGGTCGCGGCGAGCAAGAGCGAAAGGCAAATAAAATGGCGCGTCATGAAAACGGTCGCGATCTTCAGGGCTTCTTCGACCGAGGGCCCAGGGTATTTTGCCACCTATCTAGAGCGGCGCTCAATTCCGTGGCAGCTGGTGAGGCTCGACGCCGGCGAACGCGTGCCGCGCGATGCGCGCCAGTTCTCCGGGCTGGTCTTCATGGGCGGGCCGATGAGCGTGAACGATGACCTCCCCTGGATCGCGCCCGCGCTCGAGCTCGTGCGCGACGCGGTGCGGAAGGACGTGCCGCTGCTCGGGCATTGCCTCGGCGGGCAGCTCATCGCCAGGGCGCTCGGCGGCGCGGTGCGCGCGGCACCGGTCAAGGAGATCGGCTGGGGCGAGGTGCGCGTCGCCGACAACGAGGTGGCGCGCGAGTGGCTCGGCGCGCTGCCCGCCTTCGAGACCTTCCAGTGGCACGGCGAGGCTTTCAGCATCCCGCCGGGCGCGACGCGCGTCATGGAGAACTCGCACTGCGAGAACCAGGGCTACGCGCTCGGCAAGCACTTCGGCATGCAGTGCCACGTCGAGATGACGCGCGAGCTGATCGAAACCTGGCTCGCCACCGGCAGCGCCGAGATCGCCGCGAGCCGCGCGAGCCCCGCGGTGCAGGAGCCCGCCGAGATGACGCGCGACCTGGAGCGGCGCCTCACCGCGCTGAACGATGTCGCCAACCGGATCTACGACCGCTGGACCGAGGGTCTCAGTCGCGGAAGTTGATGTACTGGAGCGGAACGTCCGGTACGGACTTCTTCACCAGCTGGATGGCCGCCTGCAGATCGTCCTTTTTCGCGCCTGACACGCGCACCGCGTCGCCCTGGATGGAAGCGGCCACTTTCAGCTTCGAGTCCTTGACGAGCTTCTGGATCTGCTTGCCCTTCTCCTGGCTCACGCCGACCTTCACGGTGATCGGCCGCTTCACCTTGTCGCCGGAGATTTTCTCCAGCGTCCCCGGCTCGAGGCAGCGGACATCGACGTTGCGCTTCGCCAATCGCGCGCGCAGCACATCGGTGACCTGGCCGAGCTTGAACTCGTCGTCGGCGTAGACGGTCAGCAGGTTCTCGCCGAGCTCGACGCGCGCATCCGAGCCCTTGAAGTCGAAGCGGTTGGTGATCTCCTTGTTGGTCTGCTCGACCGCGTTCTTCACTTCCTGCTGGTTGACCTGCGAGACGATGTCGAAGGACGGCATGGCTACTGCGCCTTCACGCCGGCGGCGCGCATCACCTCGCCGAGGACGGTGTATTCCTCCTTGAGGAAGGCGTCGAACTCGGCCGGCGACATGAACATCGGGTCGCTGCCGAGGTTGGCGAGGCGCTCCTTCATGTCGGGCGCGGCGAGCGCCTTCTGCACCTCGGCGTTGATGCGATTCAGCACCTCGCGTGGGGTGCCGGCCGGCGCGAGCATGCCGACCCAGAAGTTGAACTCGGCCCGCGGCAAGCCGGCCTCGGCGATGGTCGGGACGTCGGGGAACTGCGCCGAGCGCTTCGCGGTGCTGACGGCGAGCGCGAGCAGACGGCCGTCCTTGATCTGGCCCACCGCCGTGCTGAGCGGCGTCCAGGTGTACTGCGTACGGCCGCCCATGGTCTCGGTGAGCGACTCCGGCGAGCCCTTGAGCGGCACGTGCACGGCGTCAATGCCGGCCGCAACGCGGAACTTCTCGGCGCAGATGTGCGCCGCGCTGCCGGTTCCCGCGGTGGCGTAGTTGAGCTGCCCCGGCTTCGCCTTCGCCATGGCGACGAGCTCCTTGACCGACTTCACGCCGAGCTGGGGCGACACCACCAGTACGCAGGGCTGCCCGGCGATGGGCGCGACGCCGCTGACGTCGTTGATGGTGTCGTACGGCAGGCTGGCATAGAGCACGGGGTTCACGACGTGGCCGGTGGAGACGACGGCGAGCGTGTAGCCGTCGGCGGGCGACTTGGCGAGCGCGGCAATGCCGATCGTGCCGCCCGCGCCCGGGCGGTTCTCCACGACCACCGGCTGGCCGAAAGCGGTGGCGAGCTTGTCCGCGACCGGCCGCGCCATCGTGTCGGTGGCCGAGCCCGGCGTGAACGGCACGATGATGCGGATCGGCTTCGAAGGGTAGGGCTGGGCGTGCGCGGCGCAGGCGGCGATGGCCAGCGCGGCGGCGAAAAAACGCAGCATGCTGTTCCTCCTCTTGGGGATCATGGGCAACCGATTGTGCCGCAGGGCCCGGGGTCCGCGTCATAGCGGAAATGGATGCCGACCGGCGCGCCCGCCAGGACCTGGCGGCGCCAGGCACGCTTGTGCTCGAGCGGCGCGCCGCCGATCACGTTGACGTTCTCGCGCGGATCGACGGCGAGGTCGAACGCGTACTCGGCTCCGGTGCGGCTGTCGAACCAGTACTTCCACAGCGCCTGCGGATCGCGCAGGTCGAACACGCCCGCCTCCCAGCGCTCGCGGAAGTGGACGAAGTCGCGCGCGAGCGGGTTCTGCAGCGGCTCCCCCTGCCAGGTGGCGGGCCGCGGCAGGCCGAGCTCCTGGAGCAGCGTTGGCGCGATGTCTATCTGCGCCGCGAGGCGGTGGCCATCGATGGCCGGTGTCGGCGCGCCGCCGTACGAGAGCAGCACGAAAGGCACGCGCAGCGCCTCCTCGCGCACGCTGTTGGAATGCTGGATCCGGCCGTGCTCGCCCAGCGCCTCGCCGTGGTCTCCGGTGATAGCGACCAGCGCGTCCTTGAGGTAGCCCTTGCGCTCGAGCTGGCCGAGGATCTCCTGGATCATGACGTCGGCGTGCAGCACGCCGTTGTCGTAGTAATTGACAGCGCTCTCGCTCGGTTCCTGGCCGCGGTTCAGGGCGTAGTTTTCGGCAGGTGCGAACTTCATGAAGGCCGGGTCGCGCATGCCGAGCAGGTGCGCTGACATGAGGTGGAACTGGAACATCGCGGGCTTGCCGTCCGACTGCGGGAAGGCGGCGAGGTGGTCGATCACCAGGCGGTCGTCGTTCATGTAGCGCTTCGCGTGGCTGCCGTCGAAAAAGCTGTCGGCGCCTTCGTAAACCCTGCGCAGGCCATAGAAGCCCGAGTGGTTGCCGCTCAGGATCATGTGCACGCGGTAGCCGTGCAGCTTGAGGAGCTCCTGCAGCGTGATCGGACGGTCCGAGAACTGGTGCAGGAATTTCGAGCTCGCGATGCTCCGCAGTCCGCACTCGGAGCTGCTGCACGATGTGTGCAGCGTCGTGTTCCGCCGCAGGCGTCCGGCGCTTTGCTCGCGCGAGAGGAACGGAGTGGTGTCCCGCGCATAGCCGTAGATGCCGAGGTGGTCGGGCCGCAGTGCGTCGACGACGATCAGCACGAGGTTGCGGCGCGGCCCCGGCGGCGCGGGGCGGTAGGCGGCCCGCGCCGCGTCTTCTTCCTGGTCGAGCCGCGCCGCCCGCAGCTGGTCGATGCCGTGTCCCTGGAAATCCGCTTCCAGCGGATGGAGGCTCAGCGCGATCGGCTCGGCGTCAAGGGTGCGCGGCTCCCAGCGAAGGCCGTCCAGTTGCGCTGCGCAGAACACGACGCCGGCGAAGGCGATGCCGCCGACGAGCGGCTTCGACAAGCGGCTCGCCGCCGGACGTGTCCAATCGACTCGTCCGAAGTACACCCACGCGCCGGCGAAGAGGGCGACAAAGACGAGCAGCGCGGTGCCGAGCACGAGCGGGACCGAGATGCCGAGCGCGTCGGCGAAGCTGCCGGCCTGGCCGGCATAGCTGGCGATGATGTCCCAGGAGACGACGCGTCCCCACGACTGGAGCCCGATGAGCACGAGCAGGTAGTACGCGAGCATCACCCAAAGGAGCGCGGCCGCGGCGAGCGCGGAGGCGAGCCGCGCCGCCTTTGGCCTTGCGAAAGCCGCGAGGATCAGCCGGAGCACGGCCAGCGCGACGAGCGGCGCCAGCACGACGCGAAGGTGCGGCGCGACCGCGTCCGCAGGCGCCATGTAGCCATGCAGGTAGATCCACAGGAAAGCCGCCGGTGCCGCGTACCAGGCGGCGAGATCGAGCGCCAGCGCGCGGACGATCTTCATCGCAGGTTGAGCCGCTGCAGCTCCTCGATCCAGCGCAGCGTGGTCATGCGCAGCCACTCGACGTCCTCGGGGCCGTTGTGCGGCGTGTAGATAGCGAGGTTGAGCGCCTTGCCGCGGATCAGCATGAGGGTGGTGCTCGAGAGCAGGTAGCGCGGCGGCTCCCTCGAGCGCGGCGGGTCCGGCAGGCGCGCGCCCTGCACCACGGAGACGACATCCTGGTCCTTGCGCAGCTCG
>DASQAW010000434.1:0-6001 GCA_035635495.1 Burkholderiales bacterium | reverse complement strand
AGCTGCGGGCGGAGGCGCGCTTCGATTCCGGACCGGCGGCGAGCGTCGAGCTCGCCTGGTCGCCCGACGCGCTCGACGTGCGGCGGGCGACGATCAAGGACAAGGTGAGCGACGTTTCGCTCGCGGTGCGCAGCAAAGGCGCGGTGCTCGAAGGCAGCTATTCCGGGACACTCGACAGCCGGACCATCGCCGGCATGCTGAAGAGCGCCGCCGCGCCGGCCGGGGCGGTGAGCGGCAGCCTGCGCTTCCTCGTCGACCGCGGCGACCGCAGCCGCAGCATGGTCGAGGGCGAGCTGAAGGGCGAGGCCGTGGATCTTTCGTGGCTGGCCGGGGCGCCGGCCAGCCTGGAACGGTTGGAAGTGTCCGCGGACGGCGGCGTGTTGCGCATCGGCGAAGCGAGCGTCAACTGGGCCGGGCAGCGCGCGACGCTCCGCGGCGAGGTGAAGCGCGGCGCGAACGGTCCGGTGGTGAACGCCACGGTCGAATCGCCCGGCGTGCTGGTGGATGCGCTGCTGCCGAAGCAGACGGCGGCGAAGCCGCCCGCGAAGGAAGAGAAGCCGGCGGCGAGCATCTGGCCCTTGCCGCTGACCGGAAAAATCGCCGTGCGCACGAAGTTCGTCCAGTACGCGAACTACAAGGTGCAGCCGCTCACGCTGAATATTCTCCTCGAGGAGGAGCGAGCGACGCTCGACGTGCAGGAGGCGTTCCTGTGCGGCTTCGCGCTGCCGTTGACGCTCGAGGCGACGCCCAAGGGATTCAGCGCCGCCGCGCAGGTGGCAGCCCAGAAACAGAAGGTCGAGGACGCGGCACGCTGCCTCACCGGCGAGGGGGTCGCGCTCAGCGGCGTGATGGATCTCCGGGTAGACGTGCGCACCGAGGGCAAGCCCGCCGACCTCCTGCGGAACCTGAAGGGAACGATCAGCGCCGACGTGCGCGACGGCAAGGTGATGAAGTTCGCGCTGATCGGCAACATCCTTTCGATGAAGAACGTGGTGGCGATGCTCGGCCAGGGTGGCCCCAAGATCACCGCTGAGGGCTTCCCGTTCCGCCGGCTGAGCGCGGCCGGCCGCTTCGACAAGGGCAGGTTCCTCCTCGACCAAGGCGTGTTCCAAAGCAACGCCGTGGGCCTCGGCGCGAGCGGCTGGATCTCGCTGTCCGATTATCAGAGCAGGCTCACCGTGCTGGTCGCGCCGCTCGCGCTGCTGAACGAGGCAGTCGGCATGGTGCCGATCCTGGGCTATGTCGTCGGCGGCGCGCTCACCAGCCTGCCGGTCGCCGTGAGCGGCGACATTCGCGATCCGCTCGTGGTCCCGCTCGGCCCGAGCGCGATCACCTCCGAGCTGAAGGGCATCTTCGACCGGACGCTGAGCCTGCCGAGCAAGCTCGCTCCCGGCGAAGCGAAGCCCTAGTCGAGCCAGCGGTACTGCACGGCGATCCCGGCAATGCGGTAGTCGCCGCCGACGCGCACGACGGTGCCTTTGGAGTAGCTGAGCTTTGTCGACCAGCCGCGCGCGACAGGCAATGACAGCGCCACACCGATGCGCGAGTTGTGCTGCTCGTCGTCCTTCGGCACGCCGTCCACCGAGCTGCGCCCGCCGATGTAACGGCCAAAGTCCGCCGCCAGCCACAAGCCAGGACGGAAGCTGTAGCCGCCATGCAGCTGGTACACCGTGAGCGGTTCCTGGCTGCGCCGGTGGCCGCCGAAGAAGTCATCGTTGTCCGTGAAGTACCAGACGCCGGCCGCCGCCTCGGTGAACCACTTGCCGATCGGGTAGGAGATGCCGACGTCGGGCTTGAACGCCCAGCGGTTGGTGCCGATGTTGATGAAGCGCGAGGGCTCGTACTGCCCGGTGGGCGCGACCACGTTCAGGCTGGCGCCGGCCGAGAAGACGTCGGGGCGCTTCGCGAACTCGGCCGGCGCGAGCGCCGGGTGGCCGAAGAGGTTGATCGCGCCGCGCAGATGCAGGTCGCCGATGCCCGCGCGGTGCACCTCGCGGGAGGTCTCCATGACCGAGCCGGTGAGGTTGGCCTCCGCGTACGGCAGCACGATGGTGAGATTCGTCGTGCGGCCGAAAAGATCGAGGAACCGCGCGTAGCCGAAGGTGTAGACATCGACTCGCGCGTCGATATCGATCGCGGCGACCGAGGGGCTGGGCAGCACCGGCCCGCTGAGCCGCGTGTAGCCGGCGATGGCGAAGCTCGCGCCGACCGGCGCGTTGGAGTAGGCGCGCGGCTCGAGCTCCTGCGCAGCGGCCAGCACCGGCACGAGCGCCGCAATTAGGGGCGCCGCGCGCATGAGCGCTTAGGTGCCGTCCTTGCCGAGCGGCTCGACCTCGCCCGCGCGCACGCTCACGCGCTGCCCGACCCGGAAGCGTGCCGGCTCGCGCGGCCGGAAGACGCGGCGCTCGCCGTCGTCCATCACCACCGTGATCTCGTAGGCGCTCTGCGCGAACTGCGCCTGCATCTCCGCCGTGCCCGCGGCGCCGAAGCGCCAGTTCTTGTCGCTGTCCGGTCCGAGCGGCAGGTAGACGACCGCGCCGACCGGCGCGCCCTGCTCGACGTCGGTCGGCACGCCCACGGCCTGGGTAGCGGTTTGCGGCAGGGGGGCGCTCTTCGGCGCGGCGCGCACCTCGCGGATCGAGGAGACGGTGCCGCCGGTCACCGGCTGGAGGCGCAGGTCGAGCGGCTGCGCCTGGGCCGCGGCCAGCCACAAGACGATGAGCACGCGCACTGCTACTCCGAGAGGCTCTGGATGAAGTAGGTGGCGGTGAGCAGCAGGCTCGGCGGCCCGAGCGGGCCGAGCCAGCGGTCGTAGACGCGGCGGATGTCACCGCTGCGGAAAAGCTGCGCCAGCCCCCGGTTCACCGCCAGGCGGAAGTCGGGGTCGCCGCGCGGCAGCATCAGCGCGTACTGCTCGATCGAGAAATCCTGGTCGAGCAGCTTGAAGATGTCGCCGCCGCCGCTCTTCGCCACTATGCCGATGAGCGTCGTGCGATCCGAGGCGAAGCCGTCGACCTGGCCCTGGCGCAGGAGCTCGAGGCCTTCGTCGCGCGTCTTCACCGTCACGACCTCTGTACTCACCAGGGCGCGCGCCAACGCCTCGCGCAGCGCGCGCTCGGTCGTCGTCGACTGGATCACGGCGATGCGCTTGCCGCCGAAATCGCCGATGCGCGCCGCGGCGGCGTCGACCTTGGCGAGGATGCTGCCGCCGTCGACGAAGGTGACCAGACTGAAGTCCACCAGGCGCTGGCGCGCGAGCGTCCAGGTCGTGGTGCTGCACTCGAGGTCGACCTGGCCGCGCCGCACGGCGTCGATGCGGTTCTGGATGGTGAGCTTCACCCAGCGCGTCTTGAGCGGCGCGCGCTTGAGCTGCGTGGCGATGGCGTCGGCCACGGCGCGACACAGATCGACCGAGTAACCCTGCGGCTCGCCGTTGGCGTCGACGTAGGAGAAGGGCGGCGCGCTGTCGATGTAGCCCAGCGTGAGGGTGCCCGTCTTGCGCACTTTATCGAGCGTCTGGGCCGCCGCGGGCCAGGCGAGTGCCGCAGCTTGCATGAAGCCGAGCACGAGGACGAGGGTTCGCATCGGGGCATCATCGTGCGGCGCCGCCACGGCGGTAATTGGACCAAGGTCCAATGGCGGCTCCCACGCCCCCTGCCTATCGTCGCTCCATGGAGAGAACCGTGGTGGCGCTGCTCCTCGCCGCCTGCACCACCGTGCCGCAGTGGCAGAAAGAGGGTGCAAGCAAGGAGGCCTCGGCGGCCGACCTGCAGATGTGCCAGGCGCAGGCGCCGGTCGAGCCGCGCGTGCAGGGCACGCGCGGCATGCCCTCCGGCGCCGGCGGCGAGCGAAAGGCCGCCTTCAACACCATGGCCGAACGCGAAGGCGAGCGCATGCAAAAGGACCAGCGGTTCGTGGCCGACTGCATGCGCGGGAAAGGCTACAGCGAGAAGTAGCGACGATTTCTCGCTGGTGCTGGGCGGCCCGCTCTACCAGCTGCTGCTCCGCAGCCGGCTGCTGGAGCCGCCGATGCGGTTGGTCGGGCGTCGCATCGCCGCGGTCCTGGTCCTCACCTGGCTGCCGGTGCTGGTGCTCGCCGCCCTTGGCGAGACGCTCCTCAGCGGCGCCAAGATCCCGTTCTTCTTCGACGTCGAAGCGCAGGTGCGCCTGCTCGTCGCGCTGCCGCTGCTGCTCGCGGCGGAGCCGGTGGTGCACTGGCAGCTCTCGGCGCAGGTACGCCAGTTCGAAGAGCGCGGCCTCATCGCGCCGGCGGACCGGGCGCGGTTCGCGGCGATCATCGACGACACGATGCGCCTGCGCAACTCGATGGCGGTCGAGCTGGTGATCCTCGCCTGCGCGCTCGGCGCCGGCTACTGGATCTGGCGCCAGGAGTTCGCTTCCCGCGTCGGCACCTGGTACCTGACGCCCGAGGACCAGCGGCTCACCGCCGCGGGCGCCTGGTATGCATTCGTCAGCCTCGGGGTGTTCCGCTTCGTCCTGTTCCGCTGGTATTTCCGCCTCGCGCTGTGGTATCTGTTCCTGTGGCGCGTGTCGCGCCTCAGGCTCGAGCTGAACGCGCTGCACCCCGACGGCGTCGGCGGCATCGGCTTCCTCGGCGCGAGCGTCGGCGCGCTCTCCGCGGTGCTGGTCGCGCAATCGGCGACGGTCTCCGGCGCGATCGCCGGGCAGATCCTGCACGAGGGGATGAAGCTGCAGGCATACCAGATGGAGATCGCGGCAGTGGTGGTCGTGCTGCTGGCGATGGCGCTGGCCCCGCTTGCCTTCTTCATCGCGCCGCTGGTCGCCGCCGGCATCCAGGGCCGGCGCGAGTACGGAGCGTTCGCGATGCGCTACGTCCAGCAGTTCCGCGAGAAGTGGCTGCAGGGGACGCCGACGCAGGAGCGCCTTCTCGGCACAGCCGACGTCCAGACGCTTGCCGACCTCGGCGCCGCGCACGAGCGGGTGGCGCGGATGCGTGTGCTGCCCCTCGACCTGCGCGCCATCGTGCGGCTGGCGGGCCTCGTCGCGCTGCCCTTTGCGCCGCTCGTCGTCTCCGTGATTCCGGTGAACGAGCTCATCGCCCGCGCGCTGCGGCAGCTCCTCTAGCTATTCGGGCAGCGCGCTCAGGCGGAAGAACGCGGCGGCGTCGGCGTCGGGCTCCCCGAACCACTTGGCGTACAGGGCGCGGAATTCGGCCGTGCCGTAGATGCGGCTGAGCGCGCGGTCGACGGCGAGGCGCGCGTCCTCGTTGCCGCGCGGCAGCGCGATGGCGACCGGCGCCACGCTCAGGCGGCGATCGGTCACCTTCAGGTCGGCGTAGGACGGATTGCGCTTCACGGCGTCGATGAGGATCGAGCGGTCGGCGAAGAACACGTTCGCCTTGCGGTCGAGCACCGCCTGGAGGCCCTCGGCATAGTTCTTCACCGGCGCCACTTTCGCCGGGAGCTGCAGCTTGGTGAGCGCGCCGGCGACGATCTTCTCGGTCGGCGACCCTGCGACGACGGCGAGCGTCTGGGTCTGCAGCACCTGCTCGGTCGGCGTGCCCCGCCATAGCGGGCCGGACGGACCGGGCCGCTCGGAGAGCGCCTTGACGAGGCCGGCGGGTGCATCGGTGCGCACCAGCGCGGTGATGCCGCCCTGGAAGACGGGGATCGAGAAGGAGACCTCCTTGCGCGCCGAGAGCGTGACCGGCTCGCCGCAGATGAGCTGCATCTTCTTCTCGCGCATCAGCGTTAGCCGGTCCTCCACCCTGACTGGAACCCAGGAGTTGTCCGCGTCGCCAAGGCCCCCGAGCTCGGCCCTTGCCAGCTCGACCACCTTTTTGCACAGCTCGATCGCGTAGCCGACCGGCTTGCCGGACTCGTTCTCGTGGGAGAACGGGCGCGCGTCGGCGTGGTAGCCGATGGTGAGCCACTTCGCCGGCTGCGTCTGCGCCTCGGCGCGCTGGGGCAGGAGCAGCGCCGCACAGGCGAGCGTCAGCACCACGGCCGCGGCTGCGGCC